>JAEUQL010000257.1 GCA_016789295.1 Blastocatellia bacterium
TCGCACAACAACCGATCTACCAGTTAGACAAACTTATTACTGGCCACGATTTGATGGAGAACCAGCAACAGCAGGACGGTCAATGCTGATGGCCAGCTATGACGATGGCCTCAACATAGGCTTCTGGGATAGCTTCCGTCCAATGCGCGGGCGAGGCTGGCGCCATCACGTCCAATCAATAGCTGAACCAGAATGGTTTTCATCTTCTGTAGAGATAAAAAATGAAAAGGAAAGTAACGACTGGTACAAGTACCGTGCACCAAAAGCTATGGTAGAAGAAGTACAAAGACAATTAGCTGTTATACACGGCCTACAATTTGTACCAGATGTTATGGCTGCAAGCTTTAAAGATTGGGGTGATGATCCTTTCGGTGGTGGATGGAACTCTTGGAATATCGGTGTAAAGAGCTGGGAAGTCAAAAAACAGATTATCAAACCTTCACCAGATGCACCTGTATACATTTGCGGAGAGTCCTATTCTGATGCTCAAGGCTGGGTTGAAGGTGCTTTACAAACGGCTGAAATGATGCTTCTAGAAAATTTTGACACCCCAAGCATTATTCAGTAAAACCCAATGTTTAACCAAGAGAAAGAAGATGTCAGCAAAAAAACAGCCTCAAAATAGATGGGTACAAGATTATCTGCTCAATATCTTGTAACAACTCAATAATTAACTACAGCTTTGGTGTCCCAAAGGAACTATCCATCCTGCACCAGACCTCTTCTACCACAGACAAAAGACCTCTCTTTAGTTGACATCCTCCCCGTTTTGAAAAACGGGGATTCCTTGGATCAACGCTGAAACAACACGCCTAATATCTAAAGGAACTCTCTGTTGAGAAGGCCCAATTTTTCTAAACATTTCCGATTCCACCCTCTGCAGATGTGTTATAGTAGCCGCTAACTTCTAATAGCTAGGTCTAGCTGTAAAAAACCAAAGCTATCTTACTCTCTTCATTGGAGGAATAATGTCAACAACACTATCTAACACTCTACAGCAATACAAAGATCATACTTGGCAATGTGCAACTACATATTACGAAAAACCCTTGGTTATCGAGCGTGGCGAAGGCATGCACGTCTACGACGAGGATGGTAATAAGTATCTCGACTGCTTCGGCGGTGTGCTTACTATCTCCGTAGGCCACTGCAACAAAGAAGTTACTGACGCCATAGTTAAGCAAGCCAGCACACTAGTCCACGTCTCTGCTCTTTATGCCAACAAACCCCAAGCCGAACTTGCAGAAAAAGTAGCCCAGTTAACTCCTGGCAAACTGAAAAGAACCTTTTTTACAAATAGCGGCTCAGAAGCAGATGAGACAGCAATAATACTTGCTAGGCTTTATACAGGTAAAAATGATATAGTTGCACTACGTTACTCTTACAGTGGTCGTACAACTCTAGCAATAAGTATGGTAGGACATTCGATTTGGAAGCACGGAGGCACACAAGTTCCAGGTATTACCCACCTTGCCGCACCCTATTGTTATCGCTGTCCTTTTAAACTCACTTACCCATCTTGTGATTTAGCCTGTGCAAAAGATTTAGAAGAACTGATAATGACCTCAACAACTGGCAAGATAGCAGCATTCATTGCAGAGCCTATTCTCGGTGTAGGTGGCTTTATTACTCCTCCAAAAGAGTATTTCAAAGAAGTAGTCTCTATCGTGAAACGTTACGGAGGTCTTTTCATTGCTGATGAAGTGCAGACTGGATGGGGTCGTACTGGAAATAAGTGGTTTGGTATTGAACATTGGGATGTTGAACCAGATATCATGACTTTTGCAAAAGGAATGGCAAATGGTACACCTATCGGTGCAACTATTACAACCGATGAAATAGCTCCTGCATACCCATCACCCACAATCTCTACATTTGGTGGTAACCCTGTCACAAGTGCTGCTTCGTTGGCAACACTCAACTATATAGAGAAAAATGACCTACCAACAAATGCAGCAGTAGTTGGCGGTTATTTGCGTGAAAAACTCGAAGAGCTTAAAGAAAAATATCCAGTGATTGGTGATGTACGTGGCATGGGTCTGATGCAGGCTATCGAGTGTGTAGGTGAAAATAAGATTCCAAACCCAAAAGCTGTTGCCAAAGTCTTTGAAGAGACGCGCAAACGCGGTGTACTCATTGGCAAAGGAGGTCTCTATGGAAATATTATCCGTCTAGGTCCACCACTGATTGCTTCAAAATCTGACATTGACGAACTTGTTAGTGCACTTGATGCTGCTTTTTCTACCGTAGAGTAGATGTAAATCCAATGGAGAACTAGAAATGCGAACAGTAATTAAAAATGGAAGAATAGTTACGGCTGTGGATGATTATAATGCCGACATTCTCATAGAAGACGGCACTATATCAATGATTGCCAAAAAGATAGAAATAGAAGCTGATAAGGTAATAGATGCGTCAGGAAAACTTGTGATCCCTGGCGGCATAGATCCACACACACACATGGAACTTCCTTTTGGTGGCACTTATGCTTCAGACGATTTCAAGACTGGTACTGTTGCAGCAGCTTTTGGTGGTACAACTACAATTATAGACTTTGCTGTGCAGTACCACGGCCAATCTCTCAATCAAGCTTTGGATGCTTGGTTTGCAAAAGCCCAAGGAAAAACAGCTATAGATTATGGCTTTCATATGATCTGTACCGATCTACCTGACCAACGATTGCCAGAAATAAAAAGCTTGATAGATCAAGGTATATCTAGCTTCAAACTCTTTATGGCATATCCTGGTGTTTTTCTTGTCGATGATGGAACCATCTTCAAGGCAATGTCTATAGCAGGAGAATCTGGCGGCCTTATCTGCATGCATGCTGAAAATGGCCTTGTCATAGATGTACTTGTCAAACGTGCACTTGCAGAAGGACGTACATCGCCAAAATATCACGCACTCACAAGACCAACCAAAGCAGAAGGCGAAGGTACGGGCCGTGCAATAGCATTAGCAGAAATGGCCAACTCCCCAGTCTATATCGTCCACCTCAGTTGCTATGATGCACTCAGAAAAGTGGTCGAAGCCCGTGATGCTGGACTTCCAGCCTATGCCGAAACTTGCCCACAATACCTGTTCTTAGACTATACCTACTATGAACGAGAAAATTTTGAAGGCGCAAAATATGTGATGACCCCTCCCCTCAGAGACAAAGAAAATCAAGAAAAGCTCTGGCGAGGACTACAAATGAATGACCTTCAAGTAGTATCTACTGACCATTGTCCATTCTGTTTTAAAGAACAGAAAGAGCTTGGAAGAGATGACTTCTCCAAAATACCTAACGGTGGGCCTGGTGTAGAAAACCGCATGAGCCTCATCTACAATGGTGGCGTTGTCTCAGGCAAAATCAGCATCAACCGCTTTGTAGAGATAGTATCAACTTCACCAGCAAAGATCTTTGGGCTGTTCCCTAAAAAAGGAACTATTGCTGTAGGTTCAGATGCAGATATTGTTATATTTGATCCAAATGAAGAGATGACCATTAGTGCTACTACTCACCATATGAATGTTGACTATAGTTGCTATGAAGGATTTAAGGTAAAAGGTGTGACAAAGACTGTCCTGTCACGCGGAAAAGTAATCATTGAAGATGGCAACTACTTAGGAACTCCAGGGGATGGTCAGTTCTTGAAACGTGGACACTTCAACTCTCCTCGCTAAATTTCTCTAAAAATGGGACTTTGTAGAACCTATTTTGTATAGAATAAGTTTTACAAAGTCTAAAACTTTTGCTCTGTTGATCGTTGTTTGAGTAGACATCACTCCTACTCAAATAGTGCGCTCAAGTAAGATAGTGAACATAAAACCTCAAAGCTTGGAGTTTTTTATGGCCAATTTTCGATTGAAGAATAAGCGGATGCTACAAGTAGACTTGAACAATGAGAAAGTAATGGCACTGGCCGGGTCTATGGTCGCATACGAAGGAAGAGTCAAATTTGAAAAAGAGATCCTTGGTGGAGAAGGTCTCTTCGGGGCTTTCAAAAGAAGGCTAGCAAATGAAAGTATGAGCATAATGGCTACAAGTGGCATTGGCTCAGTCTACTTTGCACACGAAGCTAGAGAGATAGAGATCGTTCCTCTTAGCAATGAAAAGATCTTTATTGAAAGCAAAAGCCTGTTAGCCTATGACAGTAACCTCAGAACCAACACTGTATTTACAGGATTACGTGGTGCAGCTTCTGGAAACGGCCTCTTTACTACCACAGTCGAAGGTCACGGCAGTGTCGCTGTCCTATCTGACGGTGGTATCTTGATGTTTGAAGTCAATCCATCCTATCCATTTTTTGTTGATCCAGATGCTTTTATTGCCTACAAAGGAAATATAGTTCAAGAGTTTGTTTTTGATGTCAACTGGAAAACTTTTGTAGGACAATCCTCTGGTGAAACCTTTCAGTTGAAGTTTAGCGGTTCCGGTGTAGTCTATATACAAGCAAGTGAACTCAAGTAGGAAGGAAGTAGAGTTATGCCAAAATATGGTTTGATCAATTCTAAGTTGTTAGAAGTTGTACTTCAAAACGAGGAGGTCTTCTCTAAAAGAGGCGCAATGATCGCTTGTCGAGGCAAAGTAAACTTTGCTCGCTCCTTCCTCGGCAGTGGCGGAGTTCAAGACCTTGCAATGCGTGCCGTTACAAATGAAGGTGTGGATCTGATGGTTGCAAATGGAAATGGACAGGTCTACTACGCCTTCGATGGAATGCACGTCACAGTAATCAATCTCCACGGAGAGACTTTTTATATCGAAAGTCATAGCTTACTAGCTTTTGATAGGCGTCTTAGAGTCGGAACTAGCTTTTTAGGTAATCAAGGCGGCCTTCAAGGACTGGTACGAGGCGCAATGACTGGACAAGGACTTTTTACTACTACACTCGATGGTCACGGAGAATTTGCCTTTGTCTCTGATGGAGACACTATCTCATTAGATGTCTTTCCTGATAAACCGATCTTTGTCGATCCACAAGCATACGTTGGGCACAGAGGACAAATAACTTCTAGTATTGCAACAGATACAAGCTGGAAAACTTTCATTGGTCAAGGCTCTGGCGAGAGCTTTCAACTGAAGTTTACCGGTAGCGGTACCGTCTACATACAAGCGAGTGAGAGGTGAATAATGATCTACAATTTCAATAACTTACCAAGTAACGACAACCTAAATGACTATAGCTACTCTATAGCTGTTACTAAAGAGATGTTCATTCGTAGAGGAAAGATGATTGCCTATTACGGCAACCTAAAGTTTGAAGCTCTTGGCTCAAGTATCTCTGCAACCCTAGTTCGATCAGCTTTTAATGCCCCTTCTTATGTATCTGATTTTGTCATTGTGACTGGACAAGGCAAACTTATTTTAGGTGATAATGCTAGAAATATAGCAGCCTATAACCTAGAAGATGGTAATTTGACGGTTAAAAGCTCTCGTGTACTAGCTTTTGAACCTACCTTAATTTGTCAAGAATGTACCCTTCCTGGTTATTTGACTCTTCTTGGCACTGGTACGTTTTTGGCTTCATCAAACGGCCCAGTACATTTTATGGAACCACCCGTCAGAGTTGATGAACAGGCTCTTTTAGGTTGGGTCGATCTCCCTTGCCCTTCTTACTACTATGACTATCAGTACGTCCAAGGTGTTATTGGAGCAATAGGCGCAGGTCTTGGTATAACTAGTTCTCAAGAAGAGAAGCAGGTAAATTTTGTTGGGCAAGGAACTGTCCTTGTTCAATCATCTGAACTGGGTGAACCAAGTAGTGCATTGCAAAGAGTGCTGATGAATATTCCAGGACTTAGCAGTTTAGACCTGGAAAATGTTCTTGGAAGTATAAACTCAAGACTTGGTAGACAATAGCTTTCTAAGTAAACTTGACTAGACCTTTTTGGCGCAGGT
>JAEUQL010000258.1 GCA_016789295.1 Blastocatellia bacterium
GTTCTGCAGGAGATCTACCAAGTAGTGCCTCTTTGTGTTCTTCAAGTAGTCTTCTGCCAACACTGAAGTCTATTGAAGCAGGCTCTGGAGAATGCCAAGGCTTTCCCATTGCGTGACAGAGAGTCTTCACTACTGCATCTACAGTTGCAAGAACGTGAGACTCTGCACGCCCCAAGGAAGAGAGTCCAAGCCTGGCAAGTTTTACCTGTAAAGCTCTCAAGTCGCGACACCGAAAAGTTAAATAATGGAGCAGGTTTTGAGCACTCTTCTGGTAGTTTGGGTCTATTTCGGTTAGAAATTTTTCAAAACTATTTGCCAAGCTCACCATATCTGAACGAATGGCAACTAATTGATTAACCAAGAATTCAAACTCTTTTTGCAAGTGCTCTGTCTCTGAATGTTTTAACTTTTCCATAAGATCAACCTTGAAGTTTAGAAACCATAAAAGTAGACTTTAGAAATACGGCATTGAAACCAAAGAACAGTTGCACAAACACACTACTTTGTCGTAGATTTATCGCGCAGATTAAGTAACAGTCACAAAGACTATGAAAAGATTATTTACCATTAGCTTTATAAAGAACAAGAAGGATAAGAAGAGTCAATTGGACTATAAGTCTGGTTAGCCTATCCTTGCTGCTGTATATAAAGTGGAAACAGAGACCGGCTCACTAGACAAAAGTGAGCCGGTCTTTTTTTGGAGTCCAAATTTCTCAGGAGTATTCTTTTGTACTTAGCAACCTATTCTCAAAAGTGGAGTAAGAAGAGCAAGAAGGCCAAGATCTTCTGGTCTGGTAGCTTGCTTACTCTCTTTTGAAATAGATTGCAACAGAGTTAACAACAAGCGGGCTACCAGAGCTAACTGGTTAGCCCGCTTTTCTATTTTTGCCAACAAGGAGAACTATCAAATGGCCTTAAATAACTTCTCAATAATCGACTCAACTCTACGAGAAGGAGAACAATTTGTTAATGCTTTCTTTAGCACAGACGACAAGATCCGTATTGCTACACTGCTAGACGACTTTGGTGTTGAATACCTTGAACTCACTTCACCTTTGGCCTCGCCACAAAGCCGAGAGGATTGCCAAAAGATTGTAAAGCTCGGACTAAAAGCAAAAATCCTGACACATACTCGCTGCCATATTAAAGATGCCGAGGCTGTGATAGACACTGGTGTAGATGGCGTAGATATAGTTATTGGAACATCTTCTTACTTGAGAGATTTCAGCCATGGAAAAACCATAGACGAGATTATTGATCAAGCACTTGAGGTAATATCCTATCTCAAAAGACAAAATGTTGAAGTACGTTTTAGTACTGAAGATAGTCTACGAAGTGATCCTGATGACCTTTTCCGAGTATACCAATCCGTAGCTGCTTCCGGAGTTGACCGCATAGGCATTGCCGACACGGTTGGCGTTGGAACTCCGAGGCAGCTTTATCAACTTGTTTCGGAACTGCGTAAAAATCTAGATATAGACATAGAGTTTCATGGTCACAATGATTCTGGTTGTGCAATAGCCAATAGCCTTGCTGTGTTAGAAGCTGGGGCTACACATATTGATACTAGTGTTCTTGGAATTGGAGAAAGAAACGGCATAACACCTCTGGGTGGTCTGGTAGCCAGACTCTACTCGTTAAATAGCAAACTAGTAGCCAAATATAAACTTCCGCTACTACGCGAACTTGATCACGTTGTAGCAGAGATGGTGGGTGTAGATATACCTTTCAACAACTATATTACAGGGTTTGCTGCATTTACCCACAAAGCTGGAATACACGCCAAAGCAGTACTGAACAATCCTTCAACTTACGAGATTCTAAAACCAGAAGATTTTGGATTGACACGATACATTCACGTAGCACATAGGTTGACTGGATGGAACGCTATACGTCACCGTGCAGACCAACTTGGGCTAGAGTTGAGCGATGAACAGATAAAGCTTCTTACTACACATATCAAGTCTCTTGCAGACCAGAGACAGTTGACTTTAGACGATGTAGATACACTGCTACACCGCCTAGCCGAAAGCAGCAGCTTTCTAGAGATAAAAGATCTGATAGAAAGTGAGGTAGTAGAAAATGGGACAAACATTTGCTGAACAGATTCTCTCACATTCTGCTGGCTACAATGTAAAAGCTGGAGAGCTTATAGTGGTAGAGCCAGATCTAATAATGGCTCACGACTCTCTTACTCCTAGCATTATTCGTATAATGCGTGAAGAATTGGGCATTGAGCACGTACACAATCCGGAACGAGCAGTAATAGTTATTGATCACGTTGCACCAGCTTCTACCCTATCAATCGCAAATAGTCAAAACTTGATACGTCAGTTTGCAAGTGAGGAAGGGATACGGCTCTTTGATGCCGGGCGAGGCATTTGTCACCAAGTGCTTATAGAAGAGCGTTTGGCACAGCCCGGCTATGTAATCATAGGCTCTGATTCACACTCAACCAGTTATGGAGCAGTTGCAGCATTTGGTACTGGTATGGGATCAACCGATGTTGCTCTATGTCTAGCTACTGGACGGATATGGCTACGGGTTCCAGAAAGCATAAAGATAAATGTTATAGGACGTTTCCAGCCAGGTGTTACAGCAAAAGATCTGGCTCTTAAAATAGGGCGCGAGCTAACAATTTCTGGAGCTAACTATTGTAGCGTTGAATATCACGGACTTCAATGGTTAGACTTGCCCAGCCGTCAGACTATTTCGAGCATGGCTGTAGAAATAGGTGCTAAGGCTGGTATCTTTCCACCCTCTCCAACAATCAAAGAGTTTTTCCACATTCCAGATTGGCTCAAAAATGACCCAGAAGCAGAATTTGTTAGAGAATTGACCATAGATCTAAATGCTCTTTCTCCCCAAATAGCTCTACCACATGCTGTAGATAAGGTGGTAGATATTGACAAAGTTGCTGGAACAAAAGTAGATGTAGTGTTTTTGGGTACTTGTACAAATGGAAGATATGAAGATATGAAAGCCGCAGCTAATATCTTGAAAGGCTACCGGATATCTTCAACTGTTCGTATGCTGCTTACTCCTGCATCTAGCCGTGAACTGCAGAAAGCATCACTTGACGGCACGCTCTCTACTCTGATTGATGCAGGAGTCACACTCATTACTCCAGGGTGTGGCCCCTGCATGGGAAGGCACAATGGAACACTGGCAGATGGTGATGTTTGCCTTTCTACCGGAAATCGAAATTTTCGTGGTCGTATGGGTTCGCCAAACTCTTCTATATACCTTGCATCTCCAGAAGTTGCTGCTGCAAGTGCAATAACTGGAGTGATAACTGCACCAAAGGAGATATAAACAATGACACCTTTAATCTCTAGAGTATGGAAATTTGGCAGTGATGTAGATACAGATCAGATAGTTCCAGGACGTTATGCACCTTATATGCGACCCGATGAAGACGTCGGTCAGTTTGCTTTTATTGAAGCGCGTCCAGAATTTGCAAAAAATGCTAGACCGGGAGATATCATTGTAGCGGGAGAAAATTTCGGGTGTGGCTCGTCGAGAGAATATGCTCCTGAAGCACTAAAACGACGCCAGATCGCAGCCATCATAGCCCCAAGCTTTGCACGTATCTTCTTTCGTAACAGCATAAACTTAGGGATTCCACTCTTTATCTCTAGTGAAATTGCAACATCTATTAGAGATGGTGAGTATGTAGGACTAGATCTGGTAAACAATCTTCTATTAAGTGAAAGCCGACAATACATCTTACCACCGCTACCATTTTTTATGACAGAGATACTGAAAGCAGGGGGGGTTGTCAAATATATCCGCCAATATGGACGTTTTCCTACTGCATAGTTAGATCAAGAAAAGAGTTTCTAAAGAAGCTCTTTTCTTCTACAAGCTACTTGACTTTACCTTGAATAGACTCGATTCTCTTTTTAGCCACCGGAGGAGTATCTCTTCTAAATCTGCTATCTTGTAAGGCTTTTCAAGTAAGTCATCCATTCCTATTTTGAAACATTCTTCAATAAAACTTGACATTGTGTTAGAAGTAAAAGCAATTATAGGTATATCTTCACCTTTTTCCTTACGAATCTTAATTGTAGCCTCTAAACCATCCATTTCTGGCATATGACAGTCCATAAATATTAAACTGTAGTCTTTTTTCAATGCTGCTTCAACAGCTTCACGGCCATTTGCAACTGTGTCAATTTTATATCCCATCTTCTCTAACTGCTTTACTATAACCTTCTGATTAATGGGATTGTCATCTGCTACGAGGATAGATGCATCTGTTTCAAGGTTAATCTGATGATCTTTTATAAAATCTGAAGAACTATCTTCAGAGGCTCTTCCAAGAAGTGGTACAAACTCCCCAGATTTCTGTATCAATGCCTCCAACTTCTCTTCTGAAATGGGTGAACCAGTACTGCCTTCTGTCACTGCAGGAAGTAGTACTGTAAAACAACTTCCAACACCAAGACGACTTTGTACAGAAACATTTCCGCCATGCGCAGCAACAATTCTTTTCACTATAGAAAGACCTAGTCCTACTCCTCTCATCTTTTTACTTGATTGAGCTTGCTGATAAGGATCAAACAGATACGGTAGATATTCTGCTGCAATACCTTCACCTGTATCAGTGATAGAGACCGCTAGAAATTGTAATCCAGACTCTATACCTTTTCCACTAATAGTCCAAGCTTTGACAGCAATAAGACCACCCTTGGAAGTAAATTTTATTGCATTTGACAAAATGTTGGCAAAGACACGTTCCAACCGGCTCAAATCAGCAGAAATCTGTGGAAGTGGTGGTTCAATAGAAAGAGTTACATCTATAGACTCTGCACTAGCTGCAATGCGTGCCGATTCTACACAACTTCTGATAAACTGTTCTGGGCTTATAGTTTTACGATTTAGTACTATTTGCTGCACATCTGTTCGATAAAGTTCTAGCACTTCGTTAACTAAACCTAGCATCTTTCTAGCACTATCTTCACCTGCTTTAATAAACTTTAATATCTCTTCACTAAATAGAGAATACTCCATTCTCAAAAACTGAAATACGGTGTCCATGACCATCAAAGGAGATTTCAAGTCATGGATAAGCATTGCTGTAAAGTTTGCTTTGAGTTGCTCTACTTCCCGCAGTTTTAGGTTTGCCTCTTCTAAAAGATTATTCTTCTTTTCTAACTCTTGTTGCGCAAGTTCTAATGATCTGAGAGTCTGTGAAAGCTCAATATTTTTTTCACGCATTTGTAATTCTGCCTCTACGCGCTGCACATTCTCTCTTTCAAGAGCTTTGGTTTCTATATCTTTTGCTCTCAACATCATCAGTGTTTCTCTCTGTTCTGCCTCAGCAATCATTGCTCTAAATTCCATCTCTTGAATATTTGCTTTAAGGCTAAGTTGCCAAGCTTGAAAACGGAAAGCTCCAAAAGCCAAAAAAGAGAAGGCAGCAATATAGAGACCATAAGCCCACCAACTTTTCCACGGAGGAGTAGCTATGGCTAGCTTCAAATATGTACCTTGCTCATTCCATAAACCATCATCGTTAGAAGCAATAACTCTAAAAGTGTAGTTACCAGATGGTAAGTTGGTATAGTATGCGGTACGACGCTTCCCTGCATCTATCCAATCTTTATCAAAACCTTCTAGCTTATATTTCAGATCTACATTTTCTGGAGCCGAAAAGCTTAAAGCAGTGTAGTTGATCTCTAAAGTATTTTGATCATATGAAAGATGCACTCCATCTTTTGAAAACAAGTTCTGGCCATTTGCCCAAAGCTCTTCTATGTACACAGGGGGAATAAGTCTGTTAACAGGTAGTCTATGAGGATCTACGATCACTATACCATATAAGGTTGGAAACCATAGTTTATTATCTTTTGCAGTAGCAGCCATGCC
>JAEUQL010000259.1 GCA_016789295.1 Blastocatellia bacterium
GGTTCTGTATTTTGAAAGCTAGTGTCGAAGTCACTGGTAAAAAACTCACTATCTAGTGATGAGAGAGACCTATTTTTTTCAATACTTGAAGATATTTTTTTCAAAAGTTGATTAATTTCTTGTTCGTCTTCTTGGCTAGGCTTTAACTGAGTAGCATCACTATGCGGTGTAATATCTGCTGTTTCTGTTTTTGACAAGGTTGTAGTCAGCAAGAGCAAAACTATTAAAAACGATGCAAAAAACTTTTTCATGTATAGCCTCCAGATATTTTTTCTTTCACAACGACCATGCGCAGAAATTTTTCTATCTGGGGGAGTTTATAAGAAAGATTTTATAAAATAGCAGACTCAGAAACTATACATCTGGCTCACAGATTACATTTACAAGAACGTGTTTCTGTTCGGATCTAACAATGTTCATAGCTCTACGCAACTGATAATCAAGCTCTGATGGAGACTCAACTTTAATTCCAACACCACCGCAAGACTCTGCAAGCTTTTCAAACTCTATTTGAAGACTGAAGTTGCACAAGGGATAGAAATCTTTCTTTTCTGCCCAACCATCTTTTGTAGTTGATAAATAAGACCGTTTAATAGTGGACCAAGCTGAGTCATTAAAAACAACAATAAGAATCGGCAGTCTGTATGCACTTGCAACATAATGAGCAGAGATAGGCGTGTTAAACATATAGCTTCCGTCACCAAGTGTTACAAGCATTGTCTGTTGTGGACTAGCAAGTTGTGCTCCCAAAGCTGCACCCAGTGACCATCCAAGACCGCTAGCAACAGAGTTTTCAAACCAACTATCCGTAAGCCTTCTAGGTACAAGAAACGGATCTAAATTATACTCATTAAAGATTACAGTCTCATCGTCTACTACTCTTCCGATAACATAAGATAGAAAGCGTTTGGTAATCTTTTCTCTGTCTATATCTTCACTAGCTTTGCTGCGTACACAAGTAAAGATTTCGTTGTGTGCAGATGCTATCAAAGAAGCTCTTTCGGCTATCTTTTTGCTATCTTCTAAGCTCTTTTGGGATGCTAAGAGTTCTGTCAAACTACGAACTATTTTTGTAGGATCTCCTGCAAGTGTTATGTCAGAAGGAAAACTTCTCATAGGTATCTGTTGACAGAGTGGATCTACACCGATCTGTATTACTGTGGGTGGTGAAGATGGCATCTGAGAAGATGCAGGAATCCATGGCACATGGCTTTCGATTACTATTATCAAGTCGGCTTGCTCGATCTGCGCAGAAGGATTAAAGCCGAGGTGCATAGAATCTTCTGTAGGAAAGTTGAAGAAGTTGCGCTTGCCGTGTTCAATAACAGGGATTGCAAACTGCCTAGCAAGTTGCACAAGTGCTTCTACACCACCTCTGTAACGTCCTATCTCTGCAGTGACTATCAGTGGTGATTTAGCTTGCAGAATCTTGTGTGCAGCAGTCAAAAGTAGGTTTGGATCGGTGTTGCTAGCTGCTTCTGCTAGCTGTCTTGGGCTGGAATCAATAGTGAAAGAGTCTATTTTTTCACATAACACCTCTTTTGGCAGCGTTAGGTATACTGGGCCTGCTGGATCGCTCTGCGCAATCGCAAGAGCACGGTCTATTACAGTTTCAAGATTTTTTGATCCTTTCAGCTCGTAATCCCACTTTGTAAACTCTCGAAAGTATGCTCCTTGGTCGAAGGTGTCTTGTCCCCACTGTACAAAGTTTGTTCTACAGCCTTCCACATCAGACTCATACCAAGGCGTTTTGCCAGCAAGTACCAGCATTGGAATGTGTGAACGTGCAGCATTGATAATTCCAAGTCCCATGTTGGCTGTTCCCACATTGACGTGTGCCATCACAGCTTGAGGTTTACCTGACAGTAGGTAGTGACCATGAGCCATAGCAATGGCCGTGTTTTCGTGTGGTATTTGAAATGTTTTCAAAGAAAAATCATTACTGCCTTCAAACTTTGCAAGAGCATCTATTATGGGTGTGAAATCTGTACCAGAATTAGAAAAGAAACATTCGATTCCACGTTTTGGCAAAGTAGCCACAAGTGCATGTGCTACAGTCTCAGCTTCAATAGCTACTTTTTTCTGTTGTTTCAGGTAGAGTTTTTGGCTTCTGTTGCTTCTTGCTCGACTGAGGTGGATGGCAACAGCACGATTAAACTCTTGTGGATGGTCGAGGTTAGAAAAATGACCTGCTCCATCTATGTCTACAAGCTGAGAAGTGGTTACTTTCTCATATATTGGCTTCATTAACGGAGTGGTTGGGGTGATAAAGTCCTGGGTTCCACCTATCAAAAGTAGCGCAGTGTCTATCGATTCGAGCATCTCTCTATAATCTACTTGAAACATTGATATCCAGGAATTAAGAAAGACTTCAGGATTTTTTGAGCCTTCAACCTCTATGGAATGCTTGATTATTTCAGGTGGTGTTGCAGGAGAAAATAGATCAGGAATGAGCATTGCAGAGCTTTCAGCAAGAGACATCTTTGATAGTTGCTCTTTCATGAAGTCTATTTTTGCTGACCCTTCGGGCTGGTAAGCCCAAGTATTGGCTAGAACTAGAGATTGAACTACAGATGGGTGCTGTTTATAGATCTGCTGGGCAACTACACCTCCCATAGAAAGTCCTATAAGGTGTGCTTTATGATATCCAAAGTATTTTATTAGTTTGATAGTATCTTCAGCAAAAGCTTCTATGCTGATGGATTTATTGAAAGGTTTTGGAGCAGTAGATAGGTTGTGACCTCTTAGATCGCAACTTAAAACAGAGTAGTTTTTGGAAAAATATTCCATCTGGGGTTGCCAATATGAATGGTCTCCGCCAACAGGGTGCAAGAAAACTACCATCTCGTCTGCATCTGCTATATTATGTTGAACAAATATCTTTACATCTTCTGCTAGTTCTATAATCTCTTTTTTCATAATTTTAGACTTTGGCAATAATAGCCAAAGGACCACCCCCTAATGGGCCATGATGTTCTGCACGGGTACTTATGTACACTGCAGTGTCCCCAATAACACTTGCCAGTACTGCTCCTAAAACAGAGCGTGAATATCTTGTATCACTGATATCATCGTCAGTGAGCATAGTATGTCTTCTGCCTCGAATAATGTTTCTAGGATCTGCTTCTGATTTAGCAAAGACACCAACTATCTTTTTTTGCTGTTCTGCAGTTAGGCAGATATCACACTTAATACCAAGTTCAGTTAAAACTTTGTGAACAGTTTTTGTATCCAGTATGTCTTCTAACACACCGTGATTTATGATCAGGTCGCCTTCTGCATATCGACTATTTGCCATAACCACTATTTCGGTGTGATCAAGACCTGGTTTTGCAGAGCAGGATGCAACACCAGAATATAAGTCCCAGTTTTGGCATATTGCATCATCTCTGATGTCTTTAGCAGAGATTTCATCAAGGGCTAGTGCTGCGCCAAGGGCAGAGGCACCGCGAGAGTAGACCATATTTGAGCGTAGTGGCTTGTTGTCTCTGAGTGCCTGCTCGGCTTCTTGGTAGGTGTAGTTGGTGATAGCACCTTTCATTTGAATAAAGTGCACATCTTCTGCGGAATCTACTTTGAGGCTTGCAACTATCTCTTTGATGGCTCTGGCTGTCTCTTCTACCTGTTCTACTCTTCCTATTTCAGAAGCTTGGAACTTGCGGGTAGAGCCTATGCCGATAGCTAAGCGTTTTTCTTGTCTGGCTTCTTGCAAAATATTACCACTTTTTGTAAATACTACTATATGTGGACTAACAACTCCTTCACACCCCCCAGAGAGTGAAAAGACTATTCTCTCGGCTACTTCTGTTCTTGAGATTCCAAGATATTTTGAGAACAGTTCTTCAAAGGCGGTCATGGCAAGTTCTCGCGTGAAGTCGTTGCGCCCGCCATTGCCTTCGGTTTTACCAATGATACATAAGACATCATTTGGGTCGATGATGCTTTGCTTGATGTAGTTATCAAGTTGAGCCACATCTGAAGGGCTAGAGGTTGCTATTTTGAACGCTTCAACTCTCATTTTTTCCTACTCTTGGCTTTTTGACGCAAGATAGAGATCGAGATTTACATTCAAAGACTTTGCAGTTCTTTTCTTGATATCTATCTTATAAACGTCACCGTGATCCATTTCTGCTGGCTCACTCATACTTGCAAGAGCTTCTACCACTTCAGGAGAGTTCATAGTCAAACAAGTTACAGGTTCTTTTACTGCTAGAGGGAAATCGTGCCAAGTTCCCTTGTGTAGCATTATGCCGTGGCCTGGAGGGAAGACAAAACATTTTACTTCTTTAAGGTTGGGGACATTTTCACCTTTTTCGTGGTTTGGCTTACCAAGTACCATTGCAAAAGGTTGGTTTCCAAGACCTATAAAGAGCTGCGTCATTTTCATATGACGTTCGAGCCAAGTGACTTCACCACTACGCTTTGAAATACGTGCAGAACGCACGACAGCACTACCATTGCATTCAAAAGGGATATTATGACCTTCTTCAACAGAACCTTTATAGAAAGGAATAGTTAGGCCAGAATTTGGAATGTCTGTACCTATGAAAAGACCATAATCTGCAACATTTTCTCGTGTTGCTTCCACTATAGGGATATAGATGATCTGCACCGTCTCTAGTGTGGACATAGTAGATCTCCTTTTAATATTTGTCTTCTCCATATATTTGACCATGTTTAATATAAACTCGTTGAGGTGGGCTTTCTGACCGTGCTTACGTGCAACATCTACAACTGCACCATTTAGAAATTCTAACTCTGGATGTCGCCCTGCACGCAGGTCTTGAAGCGTTGCATTAATATTACTGCGCGTCTTTTCAAGAGACTTGAAGACGGCTTGACCATCTTCAATGTTCAACCCTGTGTTGTCAAGATTTGCAATCTTTAGGGTCTCGTCTATTATGTTTTCTGCACAGTCTCTTAACTCTTTATAGTCAAGTATTGCGCCATTTTTGGCATTGGCAATCGAGCAGAGGCCATTGACTGTGATATTCCAGAGAGCCTTCTGCCATTCACTCTTCTGTGGATTATAGCTAATAGTTACAGGCACAGCAGCTTCGCTAAATAGCCCTTGCCAATACTTTAGAGTCTCTCTTTCTGCTTCATCTGCTGAAAGATCTAGCTTGAAGATACCAGCTACGTGTAGCTGATTGCTCTCTTTTCTCTGTGACCCAAGCCAACAGCTCATTCTGAGTATATGATGTTCGGGCAAGAGATCTTTGCCTAGATCATATATTCCTATGCCGTTTTGACAAAGAAAGATGGTACTGTTAGGTGCTAGCTTGCCTCTTAACTCTCCAAGTAGTGGACGTACATCGTGTGCCTTGGTTGCAATAAAGAGAGTTGTAGGAGCATCAAACTTCTCTATACTCTGCAAAAGTTTGCAATTTACGCTCAATCTACCTTCTATAACACCTGTAACGAGGAGGTCTGCAGACTGGAATTTTTTGTAAGAGGTCTCTTTGGCTATAAGTGTAGTGGCAAGACGAGGTTGTAAAAGAAACTGAATAAACAGCCCAATTCCTCCAGCTCCGATCACATAACTTGAAGTAGTCAATTTAAGAACACCTGTTAAAGAGATTTTTAGGACACAAAAACATAAAACAATACAAAATGCAATAGTAGTGGTGGAAGTTTTGGATTTTTTCTGTTTGAGTGGAAAAGCCTGGTGACTAATATTCAAATAACAAGGTACATAGATACTTTAGGCAAAGTATTATAAGCATCTAGAATAACAGTTACATAAAATATCTTTGCTCACTGCTTAAATCAGAAGCATATTTATCTACCATCAAACTTTTCGGAAAAACTTTTTTCTACTGGGAATAAATCTATTCAGGTTTGGATT
>JAEUQL010000025.1 GCA_016789295.1 Blastocatellia bacterium
GTTCTAAAGGATCGGTGATAAATAGCAACTCTTTGTACTCTTTGTAAGAGTTGAGTAGCTGGTAAAAAAAAGCTTCTGGTTTTTTCAAAAGATTTGCAAAGTGGCCAACCAACAACTTCTCATCAAAACTTTTTTGTAAAGACAAAAAGAGTATAAGTGCTGGTATATCTATATCGGAGAAGGCAAGTCTCTTCAAGATGGCCTCAAAGTAAAAGCTACTTTTTAGCCCGTTATAAACAGCTTCGGAAATAAATTTCTTCTCTTTGTCTGTAAAAATCAGACCTTGCTTAAAATAGGCGGCTATCTGGTAGTCAGCCGGCTTTCGACTTGCTCTTATCTGTTTATAAAGTTCAATAGAATGCTGGCAAAGATGTTGCATTATTTCGCAAACTTCCCGAATTTCTGTAGAAAAGTTTCTATTGTAAGACCTCCAGCTTTTGCCAAAGTTTCTACCCAAACTGGATCAACAAAGTCTTTGGGTTCCAGCCTAACCATATAGTCACGCGCTACTCTGTAATTTTCTGTTTCTGTATCGACCATACGCTGCTTGCCACGACCTTTTTCAAGATCAAACATTTCGCTAAGAGGAATAGGTTTGAACTCACCATTCTGTGTAGTAATCATAGCTGCTGATCCACCCTTAAGAAGATAGTTAACAGCCGAATAACCAAGCTCTCTTGCGTATTCGACATCGTAAGGGACTGGTTGAGCACAGCGAAGTTCATAGCCAATGGTCTTGTCAACTATGGTGACTTTGATACCTCGTTGCTCAAGCCTCATCTGAACCTCGTTCTTTACTTTTCTGCCAAGGTCTATTTCTGTCACACGTATGTTACCTTGAGCATCACGGTCTACGTCTTGAAGTTCTGCTACTTCGCGAGGGTCAAACTTCTCAACAAGTGCCTCTGCTAAAAGTACCACCCCATAGGATCTGCCAAGTGCACGGCACTTTATTATGGAGCCTTCTATGATATCAGCAATGTCAGATAGAGAAACTATTGGCTGCTTAAACTCTTCGGGAATGACGGTGCAAGTTGCACTTACTGCTTTACCAATTCCAAGTGTTAAATGGCCTGAAGGTCTACCCATTGTTACAGCAAAGTACCATCGGCCAGTAGTTCGAGCATCTTTAATAAGGCTATTTACTATCTCCACTCCTAAATGCCTAGCTGTTTCGTACCCAGGGGCAACAGCCGGAGTTGGCAGATATAGGTCATTGTCTATGCTTTTGGGTACAAGTACTGCTCGTATCTGTCCTTGTGACTCTCGCTCAATAGCTATTACACTGCTGATAACGTCATCCCCACCTATGACAATAAGTGCATTTATGCCAAGCTTTTTCAGTGCAGCCAAGCTATTTTCTAGTGCTTGTGGATCACGAGATATATCTATTCTCGAAGTTCCAAGTGCTACACCACCATTTAGGTAGATTCGAGAGACTTCATCGATGGTCATTTCGTGCTGTTCATCTGTATATCTTTGTGCAAGCCACTCAAAGCCATCGTGAAAGCCTATCGGTATTGCACCCACTTTGTGAGCTTCAATAGCAATGGCAGATATCATTGCATTAGTACCAGGTGAAGGTCCACCGCCAACTACAATCCCTATTCTTTTTACACTCATACTACTTAAAATCTCCAGTTAGATACTCAAAGCGGTTTCTAAAATCGCCCAAGCTCAAATTAGCAGCCTCGGCCAGTTTCTCCACCCAAGCAGTATATTTGAAGTCTTCTTGTTCTAGGCGGATCATATATTCACGAGCTACACGGTAGCTCTCGCTCTCAACTTCTACAAGACGAACCTGAGTCTTTCCTGTCTCTGACTGGATCTGGCTGAAAGGTATAGGCACAGATCGGCCTTCTTGTATGCTAACCATAGCCGAACTTCCACCGTTCAAGAGAAACTTGATTGCACTGTTACCCAGATCTCTACAATAAGCTGCGTCAAAGGGTATAGGATTAGCACAGCGAAGTTCATAGCCTATATTCTTGTTCGTAATACCTATTTTGATTCCACGGGCACTTAGCCTTCCCTGAAGCTCCACTTTTACTTTGCGAGCTAGGTCTACCTCAGCAAATCTTATGTGGCCATGGTCATCGCGTTCGACGTCTTGAAGTTCTGCAAGCTCTTTGGGATCTAGATTTTCTATAAGTCCTTCTGCAAGAACTGCTACTCCAAAGTGTTTACCCATAGCGCGACGCTTAATGATTGCTCCTTCTACAACATCGCATATAGTAGAAAATGGGACAGTTCTGTTGTGAAACTCTTCTGAAATAAGTGTAAGAGTTGCACCTGATGCTTTGCCAATGCCAAGTGCTAGGTGTCCAGCTTTTCTGCCCATAGCGACAACTATAAACCAGCGACGAGTTGAGCGAGCATCTTCCATAAGGTTCATAACAAGCTCGGCACCCACGTGGCGTGCTGTCTGAAAGCCGAAAGTTGGAATATTGTTTGGCAGTGGTAGATCGTTGTCTATTGTCTTTGGAACATGAACTGTATGTATGTTTGAATACTTTGCAACATAACTTGATGACAAGGCAGTATCATCGCCACCTATGGTGACAAGATGGGTGACCGCAAGCGACTGCAGGGTTTCTATTACTGCTCGCATAGACTCTTCAGATTTTGTTGGGTTTTCACGAGCCGTGCCAAGTACCGAGCCACCTTCGAGGTGAATGAAGGCTACGTCTTCTATTGTTAGCCTTCTCACTCTTGAGCTATCACGTCTGACAAGCCACTTAAAGCCATCTTGGACACCAAGTACTTCAAAGCCTTGGTTAATAGCTTCAATGGCTGCAGATGAGATCACGGTGTTGATACCAGGGGCAGGACCGCCACCTACAAGAATTGCCAATGTTCCTGCTGATGACATCTATCGCTCCTTTGTTGTTTTTGCAAAAGAAGCTATTCTAGATCAAGGCTAAGGGAAGTTGTAAAGGTAAAGATGCTAATATGCTACGGGTTGATGTAATAATCTACTGTATGACTTTCTGTTAGATCTGGCAGATCAAGCTTTGCTACAAGTTTGGCTATAACAGACGACGGAACACTTCTTTCTCGCATTCTGTTTCTTCTGTATATCTCTTCAAGTTCTGTTTCTAGGTAAACAATCCGAATCTTTGCTCTGTATGAGTGAAATAGTGAGATAAGTTGACTTCTAAGCTGCTTGGTAATGTTTGTGGCGTTCCAGACAAAAGATTGTTTACGGCGCATATACTCCCTGGCTTTCTCTTTGGCTGCATATACGACCTGTCCTTGATTTTTATGTGCTGCTACTTGTAGTTCTTCGCGCAGTAAATCGAGAGAAATAACAGCTAGCATGGAAACATTTTCCCGAATCCAACTGTCTTTTCCAGCACCTGGAAGGCCAGACATCAGTACTACTTCAAATTCTGTATCATCAAAGGCTTGATAGTCTAGGCTTGATCCTTCTTTATAGAAGTAAAGAAATCGACTGTGTGGAGAAGAGAAGGAGCGAGGTTGGTTGTAGCAGCGATTTTCTTCGCAAAGCTCTCTGAAAAGTTCTACTTTTTCTATCAATATTTGTCTATCTGCACATATCCTGCCTTTTGCATCGGCTTCTTCGAGCATAGCCAGCCAATCAGAGCGCACAGTTTGACTAGCTTTTATTACAGAATAGCTAGGGTTGGGTTTTTCAAGTGCGAAGAAAGGTAAGCTAGAATGACGGACAAGAGAGACTATCATCTCTCTGCAACTAAATGGTGTACCAAGTTTCCACAGTATCTCTCGTGCTCTTTTGGCTCCATTCTTTGCGTGCCCTTTTGAACTTATCCGTTGGTCTGTCCCTATTTTGGTGAGGTCTGGTTTGGCAACGTCGTGTAGCAGTGCAGCAGCAAATAGAATGGAGCGTTCTGTTTGAGCCATTGCTCTCCAACTATTCATTGAGACAAGTTCTTCACAGACCATTTTTGTGTGGGTAAGTAGATCGCCTTCTTGATGATAAATAGGATCTTGAGGGCAGTTTCTCATAGCAGATAGCCAGCCAAAATACAGCTCTAGCTGCTGCCAATCTATTCTCCAAAGAGGTGGTTCTGGTAGGTAAGGAAAAGTCCAGTTTTGATCTATGTTTTGCATAATGTTTAAGTCTTGAAAATGTCTACATTGGGATCGAGCAGATTTGGTATTATAGGTCTCGAAAGCCAGTGGCTATTGGAATTATCTACAGCAGTTAGAAAGCTTGCCCGAACATACTTGAAACGTTGTTTTACCAGACCATCCTCTTCGATCTTTATGTAAAGTCCTTCCATTAAACTGGATGGATCAGTTTCGCCAAATGCACGCTCAACGTCTAAGTTTCGTTCGATACAGGCTTGACGAAGCCGCTCGAAATGGCCACTTTTGATGAATTTTGAATTTTGCACAAGCCTACTGAGTTCTTTCTGTGTAGAGATAGTGCCTTGATGCAGTATTGGAACTGAGGTTACAGGCAAAGATGAGACTATTTCTTGTCTTCTTTCTGTGCTTAAAAACTCCATTTTCTCTTTGTCTAAAAGATCGAACTCCAGAAAGTAATGTGGCAACTTATCATAGAAAATAGTGTGTTTGGCATAGAGCCACTCACCATAGAGTATATATCGTGTTCCAAGAACAGCTTTAAAAGCTGTAGCGTGTATATTTGCCCATTGCTTAAAAAGATTAAAATGCTTTTCGCTTGTTCCGCCCAACAGAAAATGGCCTCTGCTTTGAAGAAGTAATTGCCCATCTTGACTGAAACTTATGGCAGAGTTTGCTCCATCGAGTTTTTCTTCAATAACCAAGCTGCATCCAACAATTGAACTGAAAGGATGGTTGGCCAAATCCTCGTCTCCAGGCTGAAAACGAGAACCTTCGATATGTTCAGTTCTTGGATATTTGTAGATCTTGTCTGTCATTTTTTTGCTACAGCAATAATATGGTTTAGAACATACTCAAAGGTTACCTTCTGAGCACCAGCTACTTTGAACATCTCTTCAAGAGACCTTTGATTAAATAAGTTGATATGTTCTGGGTTGTCGTCTGGTTTTGAAGGAACCGAAAGAATAACAAATCTTCTGCTACAGCGAACTACTTCAGAAAGGGCTTGCTGAGCTTCTTTTATGTGCTCAAGAACTTCTAAAATAGTTACAACATCAAAATGAGAATCAGGAAAGTCTATGTTGGTAGCATCCATAAGGTAGGCATTGAGGGAGTATAGTCCACCATCTTTGACTGCTTGAACAGCTTCTACTCTCTTTATATCTTTGTCGATAGATGTAATTGTTAGTTCTGGAAAGCTATCAACAAGTGGCCATAAGAAAGTTCCTCGACCGCTTCCTACATCAAGTAGTTCTTGTGGAGAGAGTGCTCTCAAAATGCCAAAGACACGCTGCACTCTTGCAAGTGCCATGGTCTTCTTAAATTTGTGTAGTTTAAGCCCGGCTCTCAAACCCAAATGAAAAATTTCTGCTAGTTCGTTTTGGGAAAGCTCTTCGAGAGGTTTTTCTATAAAAATATCTGGTAGATCAACCAGAGAGTTTAAGGCTCTGCCTCGAATAAAGGCGGCTGCAATTTTGAGAAAATATAGTTCTTTCATACAAGAAATCTAACTGGGTTCTGCTGCCTTTTGCAACAGAACCCTATAGTTCTAGCGATATATTTACTATCTGCGTCCAGTATTGAAGCCTTTTTCAAAACCTTCGCTGTAACCCTGCGAATATCCACGCTCATAGTCGTTGTCTGAGTTTCTGCGTCTGTAAAGCTCTTGGTTTCTTCTGTTCTCTCTGGCTGCTTGCTGCCCGTCTCTAAAACCAGTTCTGAAACCGTTTCTGTAGCCTTCTTCAAACTCTTTGTTAGAGCGTCCACCATCGCGGTATGCTTGATCAAAGCCTTTCTTGTAACCCTCAACAAAGCCTTCTTCATAGGCTTTTTGTAGTCTGTTTCTCAAGTTATTGTTTGTTCTAGGTGCGCGTCTGAGTAATGTTTCAAATTCATTGCGGCTACGTGCCTCACGGCCATCTTTTTGACCTACTCTGAACCCGTCTTTGTAACCTTCTTCTCTCCATCTCTTGATGCCGCGCTCAATGGCTTCTTCAAACCCTTGGTCGTAACCTTGTTGGTAGCCAACTGCATAACCTTCTGCATATGCTTGCTCTGCTGCATTCCCACTACGGCGTAAAGAGTATATAGGCTTGTCTCTTTTGGTCTCTCTCTCTCCGTCGGCTTTGCCGTCTCTGTAGCCGTCGGTTCTGCCTTGGCGCAGTCCACGGTCATAGTCACTATCGTAGTAACTTGCAGATTCTATTCTTCTGTTTGATATTTGCGGAGTTGCAAAAGCTGTTGTAAAAGTAGATGTGAAGATTGTTGCTATCATAAGGCTGGCTGCGAAAATTCTGTTGTATCTCATTGTCTTAATCCTCCGTCGTATGAGTTCAGTCTTTACAGCAGAAAACTAAGGCAAATGCCTTGCCAGAGCCTTATTTTTAGACTAAGTTCTGATTATTCAATATTTTGGATTTTTCTGCAGTCTAATGCTAAATCTACTTGTTTAGACGAAATCGTGTGGACACACTATATTTTTTGTGCCAAATAGTTTGCACTCAATCAGCCAACTTGTGAAAGGTAGGAAAGATGAAGATAGTAGCCATTCTTATTTTTGTATCTTTACTGATTGTTTCAACTTCTCGTGCTGATGATAAAGACGACAAGAAGGAACTGCTTGATGTAACTGGTGATGTTGTGAGTCTAGAGAAGGTCTCTTCGAAGTATGTTGATGAGCGAAGAGTCGATATATGGCTTCCTCCTAGCTACTCGAAAACTGCTGACAAGAGATATCCAGTACTCTATATGCATGATGGCCAAAACCTCTTTGATCCTAAACTTTCTTATATTGGTGTTGATTGGGGAATAGATGAGACGATGACCAACCTAATAGCCAAAGATGAGATTGAAGAGGCAATAGTCGTAGGTGTTTGGAACACACCAAAAAGACCATCCGAGTACATGCCACAGAAGGCTTTACAGACTCCAAAAGGTGAAGAGATTTTAAAGAAGTTTACAGAAGCTACCAAATCTAAAGCTGAACTCTACTCAGATAACTATCTGAAATTTCTCGTCCAGGAACTCAAACCCCTCATAGATTCGAAATTTAGGACAAAGATCGACAGAGAGAACACTTTTATAATGGGTTCAAGTATGGGAGGGTTGATTTCGCTCTATGCACTTTGTGAATATCCAGAAGTCTTTTCTGGTGCTGGTTGTGTCTCAACGCATTGGCCTATAGGAGAGGGGATAGTTATCGACTATCTGAAGACTGCACTTCCAAAACCAGGTTCTCACAAAATCTACTTCGATTTTGGTACAGAGACTTTGGACGCACAGTATGAGCCTTACCAAAAAAGAGCCGATGAAGTGATGAAAGCAGGTGGCTATAAAGAGAATATAGACTGGATAACTAGGAAGTTTGAAGGTGAAGATCATTCAGAGAGAGCTTGGCGCAAGAGAGTAGACATTCCTATAAAATTTTTTCTTAAAAAGAAGGGTTAGGTGGTTGGAGTGAGAAATATAGTAAATAAACTTGCATTAGTATTTATATCTCTGCTTGCATATACGTCTCTAGCACTAGCTCAACAAACTCCAAAAGTGCTCATTGTAACTGCACATCCAGACGATGAGTCTGCTTTTGCTGCTACTGTCTACAAAATAACTCACGATCTAAAAGGAAAAGTAGACATAGTAATTGTTACAAATGGCGAAGGTGGTTACAAATATTCAACTTTAGCTGAAGATCTCTATGGAATAGAGCTTACGGAAGAGAAGATTGGACGTGAGCATTTGCCTACAATCCGTAAACGCGAAATGATGAATGGTGGTCGCATAATTGGACTTAGAAGCTACTACTTTCTTGAACAGAAAGACCATCGATACACACAAGACGTCAAAGAGGTATTTGATGGAATATGGAATCTAGATCTAGTTAGAAACAGAGTGAAAGATATAGTAGTTCAAGGTGAGTATGATTTTATCTTTACACTTCTTCCAACTGCAGAGACACACGGCCACCACAAAGGAGCAACCATTCTTGCACTCGAAGTAGTAAGTAGTCTGAGTACTGCTAAAAAACCTATAATTCTTGGTTGTACAGTCCTCAGAAAAGAGGATGCAGAGAAGTTTACTTTTACTGGTTTGGAAGGTTTCTCTTTGACAAAAATAAAAAAAGAGTCGCCGCTTTTTACGTTTGATAGAACATCGCGCTTTGGGTTTAACAACAACCTCAACTACAAAATCATAGTTAACTGGTTAATTTCAGAACACAAATCTCAGGGTGCAACACAGTTAGGCGTAAATCAAGGGGATCTTGAAAGGTTCTGGTATTTCGATATCAATAGCAATAGTGGTATTGAAGCAACCCAAAACCTCTTCAAACAGCTAGAAATAAATAATTTCAAAGTCAAAGAATACAAGTAGTAGCTGTCGATTGAGGATATTTTGAGCAGTCTTAAGTGTTGCGCATCCAAGGGGTCAACTTTAAGACAGCGTTTCCACTCTTGGTTACATGGGCGTATTGTTGAACTAGTCAAAGAAAAGTTCTTAGAAGTGGGTGCAAAAGTAGAATTTGTAAATGCTGCAAACAGTTCTAAGTATGCTTTTGATGGTAGTGGATTAGTTAAACGAGATAAGAATAATTACTCTCTGGCAAAGTTTTCTAATGGCAAACTCTACAACTGTGACCTTAATGCTAGTTACAATATTGCTGCTAAATTTCTTGTAGAAAACTTCAAACTCCTTGGTAGAAATAGCCAGGAGGCGTATGTGGGCAGAAGTTCCCGCGACGTACCGAGGATGCCGGTCACTCTCTCAACTCTGTGGCAGTTTGCACAAGTTGTGGATAGTGAAGCCGCTACTACAACCGAAGCATAGCGAGGTTTAGTCGTCGGAGCATTCACTGTTGAATAAAAGGCGGCTCTATTGGAGCAGCAAAAAATCTTCCAAGAAAAGAGAATCTAGTGAACAACGAACAAGCTTCTGTAGAACCAGCAAACATCAGCTTTGACAAAATACCCAAAACTTCGCGTCTTTTTCTCGAATATATCTACAAAAACGATCAAGTAGCCAAATTTTATAATGGCTCTACTTTCAGTAATTTCAAAGATATAGCCCAAGAGGTAATCAAACAAGAGTTTGATCGCGAGACTGTAGCAGAAGTGCTCAAAGCTCAAAATGTCAAATACGGCTCTTCTGAACTTACTTTCCGTAACATCGAACTACTGCGAAACCCTAGCACTGTTGCTGTAGTCACTGGTCAACAAGCAGGACTTTTTTCAGGCCCACTCTTTACTATCTACAAAGCATTGACAGCAATTAAGCTAGCTAAAACTTTATCAGAAGAAGGTACTACGGCTGTTGCGATCTTTTGGGTAGCTAGTGATGATCACGATTTTGCAGAAGTAGATCATTGCAAGATCATCAACAATGAAGGAAAGCTGCAGACTATACGCTACCAACAACAAGAGGCTGCAACTACACCTTCGGTTGGCCAAATCAAGCTCTCTGACTCGATAAAGGAACAGATTTCAGAACTAATCTCTGCACTTCCGGCTTCGGAGTTTATAGCTGAGATTTCAGAGATGCTGCACGAGAGCTATCAGCCGGGAAATGGGTTTGCCGAAAGCTTTGCAAAGCTGCTGGCAAAACTTTTTGCCCCTTATGGAGTTATACTGCTCAATCCACAAGATGAAAAGCTTAAACAGTTAGCTGCTAAACTGATTGCGCCTGTCATCAGAGAGAGCCATAGCATAGCTGAAGCACTAGTTGCACATACAAAGCAGCTTGAAATGTCTGGTTATCACGCTCAGGTTCACATAAATCAGAATACTGTTCCAGTATTTGTTACAGATGATGGATCTAGAACGGCTATAATTCGGGAAGGCAACTGTTTTATCTTAAAAACAAGCAGTAAGTGTCGTTCTATGCAAGACCTGCTCAACCAACTGCAAGCAAACCCTTCAAACTTCAGCCCAAGTGTTCTACTAAGACCAATAGTTCAAGATTTCCTGCTGCCAACAGTTGCATACATAGGAGGGCCAGCCGAAATTGCATATTTTGCCCAACTGTTGCCACTTTATCAGTTCTTTAATCGCATTCCACCAAGAGCTACTCCAAGAAAAAGTCTAACAATTGTTCAAAAACGCTTCTATGATCTGATGAATAAGTATGAATTGACTTTCCAAGACCTCTTTTATGGAAGAGATGGAATACTTAAAAAGGTAATAGAACAGAGTGTTGATAGCGAGACTACAGCAATCTTCGAACAGACAGAGAAGTTGTTTGACTCTCAGTTGGATAGCCTGCGTCAATCGCTTCTGAAAGTTGATCCAACACTGGCAGAAGCTCTCAAAAATGGCAAAGAGAAGATATTTTATCAACTACAAAACCTGCGCACGCGCTTTGTTACAAGCAGTGCAAAGAGACAGGAGACACTTGCAAGACAGCTTGAGAGAATGCTGCTCACTCTTATGCCTGAAGGAAACTTGCAAGAGCGCGAGCTAAACCTTTTCTTCTTCTTTGCTCGCTATGGGCGTGGTTTTATTGACACACTCTATAACTCTATCGATCTGAACAGCCCAGATCACAAACTGGTCTATAGTTTGAGTTAACAGAACTATTAGTTATGCAATTATGAGCAAAGCTCAGCTATTTTTGTTTACAGTCAGTTATGGTTGGAGCAGAAAGGGTTTTTTTTGGTAAAATGGCTTTGTCTAAAGTCTCATAATCAAAAGGATAAAAGTTATGCCTTTCTGTCCAGAATGCGAAGCCGAGTACAAAAGTGGTGTAACGCAGTGCCCAGACTGTGGCAGTAATCTTGTTGCTGAGATTGCTACAGAGGATAGAGTTTATGACACAAGCGACACTCCACTTGTAATAGTCAAGACATTTACAACAAATACAGAAGCAGAGATGGTTCAAGAAGTCCTGCAAAAAGAAGGAGTGCGTTCACTTCTTCAAGGAGAGGTGGCTGCAAGCTCTCTCTTCCCTATTCCGGCTACTGCCGTGACCCTGCTTGTTGACGAAAGAGATGTGGAAAGAGCAAAAGAGCTTATAGAAGCATACTTCGAAGCCGAAATATCTAGCGAAGTATCTGGCGATAACACCAGCAATTAAGAAGTAGGTTGTAACTTAGGAAATCTAAGAGATTTGATAGCGAATCTATGCAAGAAAATCTTATAGTGTTTGTTACTGTAGATAACCAAGAAAGTGCGCAGAAAATAGCCAGTAATCTTGTAGAAGAGAGACTTGCAGCCTGCGTCAACATAGTTTCAAATGTAGAGTCTGTATACAGATGGGAAGGAAAGTTGTGTCAAGACAAAGAGCTTCTACTCATTATCAAAACTTCAAAAAGTCACTATGAAAAGCTGGAAGCTAGAATACTCAACCTACACTCCTACACAACACCAGAGATCATTGCCTTGCCAATTGTAAAAGGCTCTACAGCCTACCTTGCTTGGCTCAACTCCTCTCTAGAATAGGTTTAGAGATAGATCATGTACAATAGCCGCTCAACAAATTCGTCACCAACAAACCGAGACTTAGACGTAGATGGAGTAATCCTAGATGCGGAACTCCTTGTAAAGTACAGGTTTATAGACCGTGCCATAGCATCGTTAGAATATGCACTTCAATTCTTTCCAAAAAATGTAAAGCTACGCGAAAAACTCTGCGAAATCTGCCTTGAAAACAATTCTGCTGAAAAAGCTGCTGAGCACCTTGTAGCTCTTTCAGCAATACACGCTGAGAATGGAGATCTAGAGAGAGCAAATGCAATGCTTATCCAGGCTAAAAGCCTCAATCCACAAGTATCTGTCAGTGCCAAAATAGAAGCTTTGAAGAAGATTCAGTCAAGGCAAAGCTCTTCTTCTTTGCCAATCCCTGGTCGTAGTTCTAACCGAGTACTGTCGGGCGATCTTGGGAGTATAAGCATTTTTGATGTTATCCAGATCATCGAAAATAGTCGTATCACAGGCATTCTCAGCATAGATTCAGAAAATGTTCACGGCAAAGTCTTCTTCAACTGTGGACAGATCGCCGATGCAGAACTTGATGAGATGCGTAGCAACAAAGCTTTCCGCCATCTCATAGAAGCCGAAACAGGTACTTTTGAGATGGAACGATCTATGGACGAGTACCCACAAAACATCAACGCTCCAAACAATACCAACCTCATACTCGATGTTCTGCGCGAAATCGACGAAGAACGCCGCGACCGCACAATCTAAAACCATCAACCCTTAGTCCTAATCCTTCTCTTTCTTCTTAATCTACTACCCACTACTACCCGTCTGCCATAATGCTTAGTCGTCTGCTATTTCATTTCTTGACAATAAGAGACGCAACTATTATTATTGCCACAGACTCAGTTCTTAAAAACAGATAATCTTAAAAATTTTCGGAGAAAGTTTTTCAGTTAGATTAGAGAGGGGTGGGAGATGAATCGAAATCGTTTCACATTACGTGCACAAGAGGCTATAGATGCAGCAGCAGCGTTGGCTGCCAACTATCAGCACCAACAGATAGAGTCGGAGCATCTACTTGTAGCACTTCTAGAAAATGCAGAAGGGGTAGTCAAACCTATCTTAGAAAAGATAGGAGCTAGACCAAATGCTATTCAGAACGATGTCAAAGACGCACTCAAGCGTCTACCCAAAGTTACAGGCAGTACTGAAGAGAGATACATCTCTGGGCGGCTCAATACAATCTTTAGCAACGCTCAAAAAGAGGCTGAAAAGCTTCAAGACGCCTACATCAGTAGCGAACACCTACTACTTGCAATGGTTCAAGAAAAAGACAGTGCAGCAGGTAAAGCACTCCGACAGAATGGTGTGAGCTATCAAGACCTAGTCAAAATCCTTGGAGAGTTTCGAGGAGGAGAAAAGATAACAGATCAAGACCCAGAATCTCGTTATCAATCACTCAATCGTTATGGTCGTGACCTAACGGATTTAGCACGTGCTGGTAAGCTTGACCCGGTCATTGGAAGGGATGACGAGATCAGGCGTGTAGTGCAAGTTCTCTCGCGTCGTACAAAAAACAATCCTGTACTGATAGGTGAGCCAGGCGTTGGTAAGACAGCAATAGTTGAAGGTTTGGCACAAAGAATAGTTTCAGGAGATGTTCCAGAAACACTAAAAAATAAGCAGCTTGTAGTCCTCGACTTAGGGGCAATGCTAGCCGGGGCAAAGTACCGAGGGGAATTTGAAGATCGGTTAAAGGCAGTTCTTAAAGAGGTTACCCGTTCAAATGGTCAGATCATAATGTTTATAGACGAGCTACACACACTGGTTGGGGCTGGTGCTGCAGAAGGAGCTATAGACGCTTCAAATATGCTCAAACCAGCACTTGCACGCGGTGAGCTACGCTGCATTGGCGCAACTACCTTAAATGAGTACAAAAAACATATAGAGAAAGATGCAGCACTTGAAAGAAGATTTCAGCAAGTGTATGTCAAAGAACCAAATGTTGAAGACACAATAGCTATACTTCGTGGTTTGAAAGAACGTTACGAAGTACACCATGGAGTGAGGATCAAGGATACTGCAATAGTTGCAGCCGCTACGCTTTCCCATCGTTACATTGCAGACCGTTTTCTGCCAGACAAAGCAATAGATCTTATCGATGAAGCAGCATCAAGACTCAGGATTGAGATCGACAGTCTACCAACAGAGATAGACGAAGTAGAACGTGACCGCATACAGCGAGAGATCGAACGACAGGCACTACAACGCGAAGACGACCCAGTTTCAAAAGAGCGGCTTTCTAAGATAGAGCAAGAGATTGCAGAGCTTCGTGAAAAGAGTGCTGGAATGAAAGCTCGATGGAAGTCTGAAAAAGAGATAATAGACAAGATCAGAAGCAACAAAGAGAAGCTTGAAGACCTGCGGCTAGAGGCTGAAAAACTCGAACGCACGGGCGACTATGGGCGTGTAGCCGAGATAAGATACGGCAAAATGGTCGAATTTCAGAAAGAGATTGAGCGAGATAGTGCACGGCTGAGCGAGATTCAAGGACAAGGCCGGATGCTCAAAGAAGAAGTTGATGAAGAAGATGTTGCCCATGTAGTAGCAAAGTGGACAGGAATTCCAGTTTCCAAGATGCTTGAAAGCGAACTACAAAAACTTATCAAGATGGAAGATAGGTTAGAAGATCGCGTCATAGGCCAATCAGAGGCACTCTGTGCAGTTGCAAATGCTGTCCGGCGCTCACGCGCTGGTCTACAAGACCGAGACAGACCTATCGGATCGTTCATATTCCTGGGGCCAACCGGTGTTGGTAAGACCGAGACTGCACGTGCACTTGCAGAGTTTCTTTTTGATGATGAGAAAGCAATGATCAGGCTAGATATGAGTGAGTATATGGAGAAACATACTGTAGCTAGACTGATAGGTGCACCTCCAGGATATGTTGGCTACGAAGAGGGTGGGCAATTGACAGAGTCTGTCCGACGTAGACCTTACTCTGTTCTACTCTTTGACGAGATAGAAAAAGCTCATCCCGATGTCTTTAATGTGCTTCTGCAGATACTAGACGACGGACGGTTGACGGATGGCAAAGGTCGTACAGTAGATTTCAAAAATACTGTAGTTATTATGACATCGAACATAGGCAGCAGTCGAATAACCGAGCTTGCAGACCAACCAGAATCTGTACTGAAGCAACAGGTGATGGATCAGGTAAGAGGATTCTTCAAACCGGAATTTCTCAACCGTATAGATGAGATTGTCATCTATCATAAACTTGATCGTAAAGAGATTGAAAAGATAGTAGTAATTCAGATTGCAAGACTCTGCAGATCTCTTGAAGAGAAGAAGATAGAGCTTGAACTTACAGACTCTGCACGCGAAGCAATAGTAAGAGAAGGATTTGACCCAACCTATGGTGCACGCCCTCTCAAACGTGCAATACAGAGCTTGGTCAAAGACCCTTTGGCTATCAAGCTGCTAAAAGGCGAACTCCAGCCAGGGCAGAAGATCCGTCTTGAGGCAGATGTCGAATCGGGGCAGTTGCGCTTCACGACAACTTAAAACTTATGTAATTTTGTTTGCTGACAGCCACAGGAAGTAGCAGGTTTCTGTGGCTGAATTTTATAAAGCAATCGATAAAAATGGAGGAACAGATGGAAGAGGTAGTCGATCAAAAGAACCAGACAAGTGCTGACAGTTTTGCATCAGAGGGTGAGTCTGTGAGCAGTGGTGGTCAAGAGCAAGAGTCTGGCTATGATGCAGCCTATGTTGAACAGCTACAGATACGCATCAAACAGGCCGAAGAGCAAGCCGAAAAGCTTCAGTCACTCTATAAACAGGCTCAAGCCGATATGAAGCGGGAAATAGAGGAGACTAAACAACGACTACAAAAACACGCAGAAGCAAGACTTGAGACTGCAAAAGGAGAACTTTTCCAGAAAATTATCGATATTGCAGATAACCTTGAACTAGCACTTGCTTCAGCAGAAACTGCAGACAAAGAAGCATTGATAGTTGGTATCAAAGCTACTTATAACCTTATCTTACGCCAACTTGAGTCTGAAGGAGTAAGGCAGGTAAACTCTTTGGGCGAAGGGTTCAACCCAACCCTTCACGAAGCGATAGATATGGTAGAAGTAGAGCCTAGTGATGATGGCAAAGTGCTTGGAGTTTACAAACAGGGCTATAGGCATGGAGACC
>JAEUQL010000260.1 GCA_016789295.1 Blastocatellia bacterium
CATTGATTGTTATTAGTCATAGGCTAGATATACTATGATTTTGTCAATATGGCATTAACAGGGATAAAATTTAGAGCATATCCAACCAGCCAACAAAAGCAAACCCTGTCGCAAGGAACGCGGGGAAGGGCGCGTGGAGGGAAGCATAAGACGCCACAGTCACAAGCTGTTGCGCTATCCCAAGCAAGCGCGAACTTGGTAGTAGTCGCTCATACTACTTGACGACCAACCCAAGAAGCTCCGGCGTTCACGCCGGAGAGGTTCACAGGGACTATTGCTGTTTTGGTAGAAGTTAATCAATAATCACATATCTGCAAAGTAGAGTCTATCAAAGAAAATCAGAGGGGGGGTCTATGCAAGCTGCTAGTCAAAAGATCTTTGATCTTGTCTTCTTTCTCTCTACTTTCTTTATTGTTGTTCTATCTGGTCAGATCTCTGCAGAGGCACGCAGTTCTCAGGCAGGGATAATCATCAAGCTTCGTGCTGGGGTTGATATTGAGACTGTAGTCAACAGGTACAAAGCTGACTATGGGACTGGCTATGCAATAGATTCATATAAATGTCTCGACAAAGGCTCAACTTGCAAATTGACGATTTCTCAAAATGGTTCGATTTCGGAGCTACTTCAGTATCTAAATTCAGATATCGATGTAGAGAAGGCTGTTGCTGACTGCCACAGCTTTGAACTCTCACCTCTAAAGGCTTCCTATTCATCACTTTCAGCTCGACCTGTAGTCTTTAGAGATGGTAAAGAGTTATATGAACGGCAAAAACCATTTTCGCTGCTTGGATTTAAGCTAGCCCACAAGACTTGTCGTGGCAGTGGTGCAGTTGTAGCGATAATTGACACTGGAGCAGATCTAGAGCATCCTGTTTTACGAGGCAGGATCTCGAAGTTTAGCCATGACTTTGTAGACTCAGACCAGAACCCTTCTGAAGTCCAAACACAAGAGACCAGAGAGTCCATATATGGACACGGGACTTTTGTTGCAGGAATTGTTGCTCTAGCAGCCCCTTCAGCAGAGTTAATGGTGCTGAGAACTTTTGATGCAGAAGGGCAAGCATCAAACTTTGATGTTGCCAATGCAATCAGATATGCTGTTAACTATGGGGCGACAGTAATCAATCTCAGTTGTGTGTCTTCAAGTAGAGATGAGCTTGTTGCTGAGGCACTATCTTATGCACAAGAGCGGGGTGTGGTAGTAGTAGTTGCTGCTGGCAACAGCAACAGCGAAACTCCAATACCATTTCCTGCTGCAGAGCCTAATGTATTGAGTGTTGCAGCTACAGATACAAGTGATTTGAAGACTAAATTCTCTAACTATGGCAATCACATCTCTTTGAGTGCTCCAGGGACTGGAGTTTTCAGTGTTTATCCTGGTGGACAGTTTGCATCTTGGAATGGAACTTCGTTTGCCGCTCCTTGGGTAGCAGCGTCAATAGCTCTACTGAGTTCTTGCCAGACTGTTTCATCATTGACTGCAACTGAGATACTGAAAGCTAGTACTGTTGATCTTAACCGGCGCAATCCCTCCTATGCTGGCAAACTTGGAAAGGGAAGAATATCTCTAAAGTTGGCTTTTAGACGGGTTGTGTAGACAGTAGTAGTTCAAATCTTGAAAAAGGCGTCGAGGAAGTTATGGCAAAAACAGGTGACAGATACTAATCCAAACCTGACTTCCTGACGTAGATATAAAAAACGTGAAAGCTCAGCCTTTTATAGTTGATCAACATCGTGTTGAGTCATTAGGACGCGAGCTTGTAGAGCGCATGGCTCGTCAAGATCAAGCGGCTCTGCAAGAGTTTTATGCTCGCTACAGTAAATTGATCTTTTCATTTGTTCTGAAGATAGTCCGTTCGCAAGCCGAGGCCGAAGAAGTTGTGATGGACGTGTTTTGGCAAGCTTGGCAACAAGCTGGCCTCTACAGCCAGAGCCGAGGCAGCGTCAGTTCCTGGATAATAACCATTGCCAGAAGTCGTGCGATAGACCGGAAAAGATATCTTGAAAGACAAAATATTGGTGACTCTATTGAAATAAGTGAAGTAATAGGGCAGGCCGACAATGCTGTAACCGATCCAGAAGCAGACCCAGAAGTCAACCTTTACCTACTTGAGAGGCGTGAGGCTGTTCTTGGGGCAATTGCTCAGATGGGTGACAAGCAGAGACAAGCTATTGAGCTTGCATACTTTTCTGGTATGAGCCAGAGCGAAATAGCCGATCTGCTTAAAGAGCCTCTTGGCACGGTGAAGACAAGAATGAGGTCTGCTTTGCAGGTTTTAAGAGAAAAATTGGAACGATATATTTAAAAAAGATATAAGAAATAAAGATATAAGATATGAAGCAGTGCGAGTTTACCCAAGAACAGAGAGAACATTTTATACTTTCGTATCTGACGGGCGATCTTCCACTTCTTGAAAAAGAGCAGCTAGAATCTCACCTTTCAGAGTGTAGTTGCTGTAGGCAAGGACTGGCGCAGTCGCAAGAACTGCTGAGCCTGCTTGCTTACAGTAGCCCTGTTGTTTCCCCTCCAGACAGCATCCGTGTTCGACTTCTTGAACGTGTAGCCAGCAAAGATAAGAAAGCTATAGCATCAAATGTTGTAAAGATGAGTGTGTCTGCTAAGAGGATTAACTGGAGGCGTTACGCATGGCAGATTGCAGCCTCGATACTCCTGGCCATGTTTATTATTCAGTCTTACTACTTGTTTGATTCAAATGCCAAACTCAAGCAGCAGACTAAAGACCAAGAGAACAGGATTGCAAAACTCGAAAATCAGTTACAACAGAAGAATGAACAAATAGAATCAATGGTGAAAAGCACGCGCTTGATTGTTCTTGATGGTAAAGAAGTAATGGCAAGCGGCAGGGCTTTCTGGAATACCAACGGCAATAGCTGGATGTTCTATTTCGAAAAACTTCCTCCTGCTCCAAAAGGGAAGACCTATCAGTTATGGTTTATGACAAATCTTCGTCCAATCAGTGCTGGAGCCTTTCAGACAAATGCTGATGGTACTATACAACTGCACGTAAAGACTCCTAGTGAAACGCCGATTGTTGGAACAGCCGTTTCGCTCGAACCAGAAGGTGGCAGCGAAAAGCCTGTAGGTACTATATATCTGTTGGGTTTTGTATAAAGACCCAACAGACCTGATATTGAAGCCACAAGTCAGTAGCTAAACTGGGCGATAGAGTCAACTACCTTTACTACCTCAACCATCTCTGCAACATCGTGTACTCTAACGATGTGAGCACCAAAGATTGCAGCTACTGCCACCGTTGCAGCAGTTCCCATCAATCTATTATCGCTCTCAACAATCTTTCCAATAAAAGACTTTCTTGATGTTCCAATCAGAATAGGAAGGTTGAAAGAGTTGAATCTTTTTAGCTGGGCTAGTATCTTCAGATTATCTTCTAAAGTCTTTCCAAACCCTATTCCAGGATCTAACAAGATACTTTCATTTCTAACCCCTGCAGCTTTAGCAGTATTGAGAGAATCTTTCAGGTAGGTTTCTATATCTGTCCATATATCGTTGCTAGGAGGAAGTTGTTGCATCACTTTTGGTCTTGCACGAGTATGCATCAGGCAGACAGCAGCTTCTGTTTTAGCTGCAACTTGTGCCATTTCTGGGTCAAACTTAAAGCCACTTATATCATTAATGATCTCTGCACCAGCTTTTACAGCTCTGGCTGCTACCTCTGATTTGTATGTGTCTACAGAGATCGTAATAGAGACTTTTCTTTTAATCGATTCAATTACTGGAATAATCCGCTCACTCTCTTCTTTGGCACTAACAGGTTCAGCTCCTGGTCTAGTCGATTCGCCACCAATGTCTATAATATCTGCACCTTCAGACACCATTTTTAGTGCATGTTCTACAGCTCTATCAACTGACAGAAATTTTCCACCATCAGAGAAAGAGTCTGGAGTGACATTGAGAACTCCCATAACAAAAGTTTTCTGACCAAGTTCAAGGCTTCTATCAGGTAGCTGCAGACTGTACATCTTTCGCATGCTAAATCTCTCTTCCATCGTGCGCTGTAAACTTGACTGCTATCATATAGAGATTGACTACTACACCTAACAAGAGATAAGGAATAAATGCTGTAATAAATTCTTGTCTAAAAATCCAATAAAGCCCTGATAGATAGAGTACTACTAGTCCAAGCTGGCAATACCAGAGTAGAGGTCTATGATACAACGAATAGACTGCAGTAGAGATTGATACTGCCCAGTGAAGACCAAAAGCAGATGGTGATAAAAGCTCAAAGCATATTGCAATATAGTAAGAGAGAGTCAAACCTCTGAGAAAACGTTGTGTGTCATAATAGTTTGCCCAGTAGTAAGGTAGCAAAAGTGCTGAAGTTGTAAGTGTGAGGCTTAAAAACTCTCGCTCCGGCATTGCTACTGCTTGAGTTAGAACAGGATGCCAAGTAAGCATAAGTAGTGGTGCAGAAAGATCTCTGGCAACTTTGGCAATTCTTCCTTGAGGAATAAGTTGAATATCAGCTATAAGATAGAGGTAGTAGCAGATTGGTGGAAGTAGTAAATCCCATATCTCTGTTTTTGACCAGATAACAAGCAGAAGAGCTATTGCAACTGGAATAAACTCATAGGTGCGTATGTGCCAAGCAGGTTGTGCAAAAAGCTTATCACGCAGTTGATGAGCTTTCAGACCTGGAATCAACCTCCTATTGATTACTTCACGCCACTGTTCCATAACCTCTTTGTGATATTCAGAGTCATCTCGACGTAGAGCCTGTTCTTTCTGGTCTATGGCTATTGGTTCATAGAATTTGACACTGATTTTGCGAGGTACTGGAAAGAGCTTTGAAACAGGCCAAGCTTCATAAGCTCCTGTAATAGTTATGGGAACGAGTGGGCAATTGTTATAGATTGCAAGTCGTGCTGCACCACTTTTGAGCGACTCCATATAGCCGTGTTGAGAACGACCAGCTTCAGGAAAGAGTGCTAGAAGTTTTCCTTCTTTGAGTACTTTCATTGCCTGTTCAAACGCATTCGAGTCTTTCTGGTAGACGTTAACAGGTACTGCACCAAACATTCTAATAATGGAGCCAAGAATAGGGACTTTAAAAAGCCTATCCCAGGCAAGAAATGTTACAGGTCTGTCAAGTATTATATAAATCAATATAGGGTCTAAATAGCTTGGGTGGTTGCCTGCAAGGACTGCAGCTCCACTCTTTGGAACATTCTCAATACCAAAATACTCAACCGTAAAGAAGAATCTAAAGAACATCTGAATCAGTATCTTGCCTATCTTGAGTATAGTTTCAGTCATAAATTATGCTTTCTCAGGTCTACTTTGTAGCTGTGGGTCTATCCAGACGTTCCCATCTTCGTAATACTCACGTTTCCAGATAGGAACTACTTCTTTAAGTCTGTCTATGAGAAAGTGGCAAGCTTCAAATGCTACTTTGCGGTGTGCAGAAGTGACGACGATAGCAACGCTTGTACTACTAATGTCCACCCGACCTAATCGGTGAACTATTGCAATCTGGTCTATAGACCATTTCTGCCTTGCTTCAGTAGCTATCTCTCTCATCATCTTTATTGCCATAGGCTCATAGGCTTCATACTCAAGATACAATACTTTTCGGCCAAGGCTATGGTCTCTTGTGACACCTTCAAAGGTGACTATTGCACCATCATTGGGCTGCAGAATCTGGAGTGCTAGTTTACGGGAGTCTATTTCTTGATATGTGAGTTGAAAGATGTCGTCTGTATTGCCACCAGAAACAGGTGGAAGAATTGCTAAACAGTCTCCAGTTTTGAGCAGATCCTCTTTTAAAGCATAAGTCTCATTTACTGCAAAGAGCAGGCGAGAAGA
>JAEUQL010000261.1 GCA_016789295.1 Blastocatellia bacterium
GAAGCTTGTATTGAAAACCTTTTGCAAGCAGGAATTGAAGACTTGATAGTAGTCTTGGGGCACGAAGCCGATAGAATTACCAATTATCTGCTGCAGAAAAGCTATCCTATAAAGATAGTAGTGAATGAAGACTATAGACTTGGGATGACAACTTCGGTACAGAAAGGGCTACTTCATATAGATCCAAGTTCATCTGCTTTCCTGATTGCACTTGTTGATCAACCACAGATAGGAGCAGAAGTAGTAGAGCTTCTTTTAGAGAGTTCTGGCCAGAATTTGATAGTTCAACCCCGTTTTGATGGAAAGGCTGGTCATCCAGTGATCTTTAGCAGCCTTCTGAAAAATGAGATATTACTACTTTCCCCAACAGAAGGGCTAAACCTTATCAGCCGCAGATATAGAGAAAGAATTCTTTTTGTAGATGTAGACTCAGTGTCTGTTTTAGAAGATATCGATACACCAGAAGAGTATAAGAGACAGATAGAAAAATAGTTATTAGGCAGAGAGTTTTGCTATCTTTTCACTTATATCTTTGTAGCTAGGATCTACCTTCTGAATCTCAAGATAGAGTTGTAAAGCTGCTTCGTTCTGTTCTAACTCTTCTTGAACTAGTGCTATTTCGTAGCGTGCTTCGTTATACTCCTGCTCAGTTCTAGTTTGTGTGTCTAGTGCACGGCGTAGCCATATGAGTGCAGGTTTGTACATGCCTTGAATTAGAAATGTACGTCCAAGTATCAAGCAGCAGTCAAATCTACCTGGATGAGATGGGTTATCTTGAATCTTCTTGAATGCTACTTGAAACTCTTCTATAGCATCATCATAAAGACCGATATCCAAATATGCCTGACCCACGTTGAAGTGTTCTTGAAAGTCAGATTCTACCACCTCGGCCTCATCTTGAAGATCTTCAAACATTGCTTTGAAAGAACCTTCTGTTATGACCTTCTTCCTTTTGGGCAAGTTTTCAATCTGCTGAGAGTTCTGAGAAGCTTTGTGAATCTCCACTAGTTCATCAGGCAATTCGGTCATCTCATTTATCTCATTCTGCTGTGCTTCTGACGCTTCATCCTCAGTATCTGTCAGCTCGAAAACGTCTATTGGATTAAACAGCATTTTTACCTCAAACTCTTCTGTCAGTGTAGGTGGTATGCTGTCTTCAATAGTTGGCAAGTAGTCTACTACTTCACCTTCAAATGTAGTTGTTTGGATGGGCTGTAGCTTGGCACTGAGAGGGCCTTCACCTCTTTCTAGTTGTGCCATCTTTTCAAGTCGTTCTGAGATTAAGGGATGGCTAGGATAAACATCTTCTAGTTTTTCGAGAGTACTGAGTGCAACCTCAAAATACCCCTGCTCTATATAAAAATCTACATTATCAAGCTGTTCTCTTAGAAGTTTCTCTTTTTCGATGCGTCCAGTTGTAGACCCAGCGTCCTTGTTTACCTTAAATATCGAATGACGGCCTGTTTCTTTGATAGCACCTTTTGCTGAAAGTCGAAATTCAGCACTATCGTCAACTTCCATCTTTTCAGAAACAGAATCCAAGCCCAAATCTTTTTTATTCATAGAATTAAACCTAAAAGGAGAAACGAGCAGTAATAGCTTTACTGCTCGTAACCAATAACACTTACTAGATCTACTATCGGCGTGCGCGTAAACGTTCCAGAGCCTGTTTCAAACTTATTCTCATGCGCTCCAGAGCTTCAGCAAGCTGGCCAATTTCATCACTCCCTTTTATCTGTATAGCTTGATCCAACTGTCCAAGACTAATGTTGTTTGAGGCTTCTGTCAGCTCAACTATAGGTCTTGTAAGTTTTTGTGCAGCAAAGACTGCAGCTACAGAAGAAGCTATAAGAAAAAAGACTACTATCAAGGCAATGATCAAAACAACACGGTTGATAACTGCATTGAACCAGCTCTGTTTTATCTGTACCCCTATTCTGCCTATCACTTGGCTATTTATATCTTTGATGGGTGAATATGCAGTTTTGTACTGTTCTTGTCCAATAATCTCTACTCCAGCAGTTGGTGTGTCTTTAAGGTCTGTACGTTTTACTTTCATACCTATTCCACCAGCTTCAGACTCTGGAAGGTTGCCCAGGACAACAGTATCTCCCAAGAGAATAACCGTAGAGGAGGCATTTAGCAGCTCGGCATAGAGAGTCTTTTTTATGTCGGTTGCAAGAGACTTTTCTGGTTTTGAATTGTTGATGAGCAGTCCAGCAACTACAACTCCTAGAAGATTTCCACCTCCACCAACTACTGGTGCAGCAGCTTCAAGAACAAGACCTTCCGCAACTGTTGCGCCACCCACTTTGATTTCGGCCTGTTTACTCAACTCTTCCGAACCAAGAATCTTTAGAGCATCTGAAGATTCTTTTACAGAACTTGCCAGAGCATCTATCTTCTTTGCAGCTACGCCATTTTGTATAGCAATAAAGAGAGGGTTATCTTTAATCGATCCACCAGCAGATCCAGAACTGTTGCGTACTAGAATGTTGCCATTGCTATCTGTAATAACCAAAAAGTCTAGATTGCTTGCCTGAAGTGCAGTTTCAATAACATCTTTTGCACGCTTGCGAACGTTTTCATTGATCCTGACAGTTACTTTTGCATCTCCTTGAATGTCACTAGGAGACTGTACACCTTCCAGAATACCTTGTGAACTTATGGCTTGTGCTGCATTCTGTACCACTTGTACAAATGCAAGTTGTCTACTTTTGTAGAGCTGTTCCGCTACTCTAGCATCTTTCTCTATTGAATCACCCGATTGGCTCTCAATATTGCTGTTTACTATATAGATAATCAGAAGAGCAGAGAGCAGAAGAGGTACAAGGATGAGGGTAGTAGAAAATATTATCAGCTTCTGTTTTATCATCAGTTTCATAGCTTAGCCTCGATTTTTACTAAAACAGTTGTTTCATAATTTCGAGCATGGATTCTTGGAAGCGAACCCGACGGTCATTGTCAGGGATCTCTTCAGCAAGCCTCTCTAGCAGAGATGGAACCATGTCTTTGGGGACTTCGCTTCGCCTGTAACCAAGCATTTCTATACAGTCGTCAATCACAATTGGAGCCATTGGTCCTATGGCCACAGTCAGATCTTTCTCTACTTGATTTAAAATAGCTTCGTCTACTGCATCTATAATATTCTCTTCCGGAGCAGCTTCCCCAGAAGCTTCTACTAGCCCCAGGTCACACAAGCGCACCAGAATTCTGGAAGTCTGCAGTTCGGTCAACTGGGTTGCTTCAGACAGTTCACGAACACTCTTCAAGCCGTCTACCTCGCGTAGTATAGCCCAATCCTCAGACCGCATCGAAAATTCTCTACTAGATCTTGAAGAGACCTTAAATATAGTGTTTCGTGAAGGGATGACTCTACGAACACTTTCCCAATCTGTAGCATAAGTAACACACTCAGCTAGTATCTCTTCGGTAGTTAGCATTGTTGTCTGTTCGTCTGTAGTCTCTGAGGCACGAAACCGAAAAGTACCTTCAGCCCATGCAAAGAGTGCATAAATAGCCTCTTCTCCAATGTATTCATCATAAAGGGCGTGAGTGATCTGTCCGCTAACGAAATAGATCTCCCCATAGTGCCCATCGTCTTGACTAAGTTCTAACTGCCCAGTTCTGTTACTTGCGTGTAGAAGGCGCAGTACATCAAGTAGCTTAAATTGCGATAGATTGCCTGAAAATGCATCTGACATGTTAAATTCTCACATTGAGCGGACGGTTTCTAATAAAGTTAGAGTTATGTCTAACCTGTAGAGTAATATCTGTCAATTTGCTCGGTTGATCGCCTCTATTAACGACCAAGCTGTCTCATCCATTTTGTCACGTGTTAAGAGATTTTGAGGATAGACACGAACATTTATCTTCAGATCTCTAACTACTCTGTCAAGCTTCAACTTACTTAAAGCGACTTTTACTGTCATCCTTAAAGTAGGAATGTTCACAGTTGCACTGCTTAGTATTGCCAAAAATACTTCTTGTGCTCCATAGGGTGTGTCTATCAGCAGATCGAGGTTTACAAAAGATGTAATTCTTCCTTCAGAATGGAGCAGTGAAAGCTCCTCCATCCGACCTCGCACCAGTTCAACTGCGGCAGACATCTGCACTAAAAAAGTGCCTAGTTGTGCAGAGAGTTGGGCGTTAGGGGTAAATACGCCCGCAGAAAGGAGAAATTCTCCACGGAAATTCACAAGTGCAGCAGTCTTTACACCTGGAATCTTCAAAATGTCTTGCAAAAAAACTTCATGCGGTTTACCCACATATCCTCCTTAGAACTTTTAGTTGCAACTACTGCGAAAAAAACTGGTTTTAGTTAACAGCTACTATTGTGGCCAGTAGATCAGCCAGGCCATATTTTGAAATCTCTTCTTGACGTGCTTGTTGCAACTTGGCAAAAGCTTCTTTGAGAAGCTTCCTTAAATCTACCAACACTGCCCTCTTTTCCAGCTCTTCTTCAATCTCTCTTATTGTTGCTCTAAGGGCAATTATCAGACCGTTGACAAGTTCTTCGGGTGGTGTTGGAACTGCCAACTTTATCTTACCATCAATATATTCAAATTCTGCAGCAAAAGGATCAAAGAATGGATATCTTTCTGCAACTCCCAAAAGGGCTGTACGAAAAGCTGTAGAAAAACTGTTATCTTTTGCTACTGCTGTTGAAGCAACTTCAACAATTTTTGTAACTTCGCCCATAAGTTTTAATAGAGTATCATAATCGTCTTGATGTTGAGAATGAGTTGATTCAACAGAGTCTTCTGCAATCTCTTCAAAAGAGGCTTTTTTGTGCTCCGTCTCTACACCTTCTTCAAGTTGATTAGGTGGTGTCTGTTGAAGTAGTGGCTGGTAGTTTGGATCTTCAGCTAGACCAACATTTTGGTAGAGTTCTGTGGGTGAGTCGATCTCTTCAACCTCTCTTTCATCTATCTCCTCTTCCTCCTGTTCATAGTGAGGAGGGTTGGCTAGATCGGGAAAGGCTACTACATTCTTCTTATCTATAGTTGTTTGACAACGATAGACGTGGAAGGTGGCAGTCTTTTCAGACAACATACTGAGCGTTTTATCAAAGCCTTCTTCAGACTCTAAAATCTCTCCACTACTTAGAGAGAGTACTGACTCAAGCTTGCCATCTTTGGTATATATAATTCCAGTCTCACCAGAAGCAAATTCTACTTCTACATAGAAAGTAGTCTCTTGTTGTTTGAGAAGTTTATCCATCAATTTTTTGAGATCAGTGAAATCGCTCTCCAAGTCTTTATAGACAACTTCACCTTCAATTCGACTCGATATCGATTCAATTACAGACTCTTTGTGAGAATAGAGATAGACTACTCCATCTGGAGATGAAGCACGTAATAGTATCGCGTCTATAGCCTCTACACCTCTTCTTACACGATCCAGCCCTTCATCAAGAGCGTTCAAGATCTCACCATTTGAGATAAAGACATAGCCACGTACTGATGGAAACGTTAGGTATAAGTAGCCGGTAAAACCAGTAACTTGAAGGTCTGCCAAAAGAGCAGGCACATTTACATACGAAGTCTTCAGGTGCTCGTGAACAGGCTTTCCTTTGGGAACGTGCATGGCAACTGGGGCACCACCAACCTAGATTTTGAGGAAATCAGATAAGCCTATTACAGGCTTGTCTTCATAAATTACAAAAAACAGAACTAAAATGCACGGACATACTTACAGGCTGCTTTAGAACGCGCTATTTAGCGGCCCTGTTCCACCTGGGCCTCGCCTCATTTGAACTTTACGAAAAGCACGCTCAATGTATGGATTGATAGTCTCATAGCGTACACTAGCAGCACAATCGATAGCTGCCAAAAATTCATCT
>JAEUQL010000262.1 GCA_016789295.1 Blastocatellia bacterium
CTTTGCACCTAATGATATACATTCCTTGACAGCACTTTCTAAAGCTGCTTTGTCACGGGCTGCAAGAACAAGCTTTGCACCACACTTTGCAAGTTCTGTAGCCAGTACTCGACCAATGCCTGCTGATGCCCCAGTAATAACAATAGTTCTGTTTTTAAAATCCATACTCTTTACTAAGTCAGATAATTTCTTAAGGTAGGAATTAAGAATTCTAAATCTAAAAAGCAGAGATGGAAACAGATTGAGCCTGGCTATAATCTTTGTGCTACTACTAAAATTTTGACTAGAACGAAAACCAGAGACCAGTCTACCCGTACAGTTCAGATTTCTGCTGGAGGAGATTATGGAAGAAGAAATATTTTTTACTTGTCCTCACTGTTGGCAAGAAATATCGATGTTGATCGATCTGTCGGTTTGTCAGCAGACCTATGTAGAAGACTGCGAAGTCTGTTGCAATCCTATCGAAATAAGCTACAGTACAGACCAAGAAGGTCAAATTCTTTCTTTTGACACCAATCAACTATGATTAAATACTTAGCTCTTTTTATAATCTTTATGTTGCCAACTATTTCTGTTGCTCGCCCTGATACTAGAATGATTGATCAAATGGCTATCTCTGTTGGTATACACAAAAACAGGGAGTTCGCTTATACAGATAAAGAGTCGGGATATTTTTATGGTAGAACTGACAGAGAAGGAAAAGATTATTTTTCTGGCTGGAATGTAAATAGAGAACGTGTGTTTAAAGACTATAAATTGATGGTTGATAACCATTTAGTAGATAGAAAAATTGCAGAAGTTACAGTCGCACCTCACTTTATAAAAAGACGGTATATAGATTTTCAAGAAGAGTTGAGGATGTTTGATTACAAGAAAGTTTTAAGTATCAAGCTTCGTAATTTGACAGGAAAAAAGGTGGCTATTGCTTTGCTTGGTGAAAGAATTGCTTTTAGCAAAGCAGAAGAGAAAGAAGCTTTCTACAAGATGGCAGAAATTCCCGGTTATACAATTGCCGTTTCTGCTATAAAGGGTGGAAAACTGAACTCTTTTAAGAGAGATGGTTTAGTATTTGTAGAGATTAATGCAGAACAAGAAGGTTTTTTTATTGCACTAGATTCTTCAGAAGTTAGTGTGACAAAGCTTTTAGAGAGCGCACAAAAAGAGCATGAAGAGTGGACATCGAGACGTGAAACACGCATGGAAAAACTGCTAAGAAGAAACCATTTTGAAACTTCTGATCCAGCACTCGACCTTGCACTTCAATGGAATATTCTTTCGCTAGATGCTCTAGTAACAAAGCAGACAGGAGATGGCATATATGCAGGGTTGCCATGGTTTAATGACTATTGGGGCAGAGATATGTTTATCTCACTTCCAGGAACGTCTCTTGTTACAGGTGAATTCGATGTAGCTCGTAAAATACTGCTTTCATTTGCACAGTTTCAAAATCTTGATGAATCATCAAAGTACTTTGGTAGAGTGCCTAATAGAGTTAGACCTGATGAGGTAATCTATAACACTACAGATGCAACTCCAAGATTTGTTATTGCGCTGCTAGAGTACATAAAATATTCAGGTGATAGCAGGCTTGTAGAACAACTGTATCCAGTAATTAAGAGGTCTATAGATGGGCCTTTGAGGTACTGGGTTGATGAGAAAGGCTATTTGCAGCACGAAGACGCTGATACTTGGATGGATGCAAAAAAAGATGGAAAAATCCCTTTTTCTCCACGAGGTAATAGAGCAAATGATATACAGGCTCTCTGGTTTGAACAGTTACGTGCAGGTATATACTTTGCCACTCTTACAAAAAATATAGATGATGCAAAGCGTTGGGAAAATGTAGCCAGAAAGCTGAAAGAAAATTTTGAAAAAGATTTTTTAAGTAAAGAGAAAAATATTGTAGCTGACCGTTTGACGGCTGAAGGTAAAGCAGATTTTTCTGTTAGACCAAACCAGCTTTTTGCGCTTGATCTTATCCAAGAACGTGACAACAAACTCCGCATCACACGTCGAGTGTGGGAAGATCTCGTCTATCCTTGGGGTGTTGCGTCGCTAAGCTATAAAGAGAAGAACTTTCACTCACGTCACGAATATCCAGAAAAGTATCATAAAGATGAAGCCTATCATAATGGTACTGTTTGGCTTTGGAATAATGGTATTGCTATGCAGAGAATGGTAGAAGCTGGGCAGAAAGAGGCTGCATACAGACTGTTTACAAATATGAGTACCCAGACATTAAATATTGGTGCTGTTGGATGTTTAAGCGAATTGACAGATGCACTACCAAGAAAGGGTCGTTCATGGGTCAAACTCTCAGGAACATTTTCACAAGCTTGGTCAAGTGCAGAGTATCTTCGTGTCTGGTATCAATCTTTTCTTGGTTTCAAGCCAGATGCTTCAAGCCAAAAGAAGTTTTTAATAGAGCCAAACATTCCAGCAAAACTTACCAAAGCCTCTTCAAAAACAGTGCTTTTTGATGGTTTTCTGGATATGGACTTTGAAAGAGTAGGTAACAAACAGCATTATAGCTACTCTTTTCGAGATATTGGCGCACCTGTTTGGATTGAACTGCGCTTGAGAGGTTTTTTACCACTAGAAGTCAAGCTAAGTTCTCAGCAGACATTAAAAATTAGCCTCAATGGAAACTTACTTCAGGTTAAAATCTGCAGCTTGTCGGGAGACTTACTCTACAAGCAAGAAGCTCAAAAAGATAGCAAAGAGGCTGCAAAAATTAGGCACGAGGAAAAAATATTTGATAGGCTAACTTTCTGCCCAGTAATAAAATAGTAGAAAATATAATGAATATTGCACAGAAGTTTTTAGACAACCTTTTACAGAAACCAGAAAGAATACTCTTTTCTGCAATATCTTCAGGTGGTCACATTATCTGGCAAACTTCCCACACAGAGATATTGGAGCAGGTTTTACAGATTTTATCTTGTATAAAAAAAGCAGGTATTGTCAAAGGTGAGCGTGTAGCCATTTCTTTCAGTAAAAACAGTCTTTTAGTTCCTACACATATTGCTATACTTGCTGCTGGTGCAGTGGTTGTACCACTCAACTCTGCTTTAACCGAAAGAGAGATGGCTGCAGTATTAGACAAAGCAGAAGTAAGCTTGGCTATTGTTGAAGATAGAGTTTTTGAAAGGGTATCTAAATATGCTTTCAACACTACGTACCCTTGGTGGGTTAAAGGTGAAAGCTTTCAATCATCAAAAGATATTCATAGTTTAGCACAAGTGTTAGGTAATAAAGACAGACTTGATCTTTGTGTAGAACAGGTAGAAGAGAACGATTTAGCACTGATGCTCTTTACCAGTGGTACAACGGGCAGACCAAAAGGCGTTGGGCTTTCGCACAAGAATATAGCTGCAAACCTCCAATCTCTTATAGTAGAAGCTTGGAAAATAGATGAGGGCGACAAGCTCTTGCATGCACTTCCTGTACATCATATACACGGTCTAGGGCTTGGAATTTATGGAACACTTTATGCTAAAAATAGCACCGTTTTTTTAGAAAAATTTGACCCTACAGTGGTAGTTAATGCCGTAAGATCAGAAAAGGTAACCCTTTTTATGGGTGTCCCTACTATGTACAGCAGAATTCTTGATGTAGCAGAACAGTCAGATTTTACTACTATGAGGCTTTTTGTATCAGGTTCTGCACCACTTTCTACAGAACTATTTCGGAAGTTTCAAGAAAAGTTTGGAATTACAATTCTTGAGCGTTATGGTTTGACAGAAACTATTATCAACAGCACCAATCCTCTGGATGGGATAAGAAAAGCAGGAACTGTTGGGCTAGCTCTAAATGGTGTTGAAATAGAGGTTTTTGATCCAGAAACTTTTCAAAAGCTTTCCAGAGGTCAAACGGGAGAGGTCTGGATTAGAGGTGCAAACGTTTTTGCTGGTTACTGGCGTGATGAAGAGAGCACAAAGGCGGCTTTTCACCACGACTGGTTCAGAACTGGTGACCTTGGAGTTTTTGATGAAGATGGATATTTGAAGATTGTTGGGAGAATAAAAGAGCTGATAATAGTAGGTGGAAGTAACATCAGTCCAAGCGAAGTCGAAATAGTTTTTGAGAAAGAGCCTTATTTTGTTGAGTATGCTGTTGCTGGTCTACCCGATGCCGATCTAGGTGAAAAAGTAGCCCTTTTTGCTGTACTTCGCGAAGGCGAAGACGAAAGTAGAGTAAGACGACGGCTTCAGGAGATAGCGGACAAAGAGTTGGCTGCTTACAAACGTCCTCGCGAGTACTTGTTTGTAGAGTCACTCCCTCGTAACGCAATGGGCAAAGTGGAAAGAGGAAAACTCAAATACTTTATGAAATAAGCATTTTCGGCTTGGAGTTTTTTCAAATTAGCCTGCTTAACACCTTTTTAATCTGCTTTGTAAAGAAAATTATGATTTCTTGGATACTTTTTTTGATAAATGTTGCCCTGGGACTAGTTGCTATAGGTGGTTTGGTTTACTACCTGTTGATAATTCTTGCTGTAGGTCAAGCAAGGAGAAAGAAGAAGGATGACAGTTCTGTAGAAGCTTTTCCTCCAATAAGTCTACTCAAACCACTAAAAGGGGTTGAGAGTGGGCTTAGAGGCTATCTTGAAACCTTCTTTCGTCAGGACTATCCAAAGTATGAGATAGTTTTTGCTGTGCATGACGAAAATGATCCAGCTATACCACTGGTTGACGAGCTTATAGACCAATATCGAGATGTTGAAGCTAAGTTGATAATTACAGACAAGCCTCGCTACTCCAACGCCAAAGTCTACAGTCTGGAGCGCTTGGCAGATGTTGCTGCACACGAGATTTTGGTGATTACTGACAGTGATACTTCTGTTGGTCGAGACTATTTGAGAGCGATAGCACGAGAGTTTAGGTCTGACAGTGTTGGAGCTGTAACAAATCTCTATCGTGGTGTTGGTAATAGAGATTTTTGGTCGAAGTTAGAAGCTCTTGGAATGAGTACAGAGTTTATGGGTGGTGTAGTGGTTGCCAACATGCTTGGAGGGATGGACTTTATGCTTGGCCCATCGATGGCTATTCGGCGGCAGTGCTTAAAGCGAATAGGAGGATTTGCAGCTATAGCAGAGTACTTAGCCGATGATTTTGTGTTAGGAAACTGGATTGCAAAATGTGGTTTTAAGGTATCATTGTCACGCTACGTTATCAATCATCATGCTACTTCACTAGGTTTTCTTTACAGTTTCTACCATCGTTTGCGTTGGAATCGTAGTACTCGGTTTTCACGTCCCTTTGGCTATATTGGACAAGGTTTCACTTATGGTGTAGTTTGGGCTGCTGTCTGGTTTGGACTTTTTATATCTGATGGGAGTGCAGAGCTACTGATAGCAATGCTTTTTGCACGCTTGGCAGTAGCAATAGTACTTGGCTATTTGTTGTTGAAAGATGAAGATGTAATCTATAGGTTGTGGATGATTCCGTTTCAAGATATGTTAAGTTTTGCTTCTTGGATAGGTGGATTCCTTGGGAAAGAAATTGTGTGGCGTGACTGTCGTTACAAAATTCTTCCTGGAGGGCGTTTTGTAAAAGTAGAGACAAAAGAGATTCAAGGGTGAGAATAGAAGATGTATCGTCGCTATGAGCTAAGTATTCTATTTGTTGCTAGTTTAGTCTTCCTTCTTTCAATTGTAAGCCCACCTGGACTTATGGACGATGTTGATGCAGTACAGGCACAGATTGCCCGAACTATGCTTGAATCTGGTGATTGGGTTACAGCTAAGCTCAATGGTA
>JAEUQL010000263.1 GCA_016789295.1 Blastocatellia bacterium
TGAAAAACTACAGATAAAAGCTGGTTATGGAATCTTTTTTGGCTCTCTCCTATTTGGAAACGGCATAGTTGCACAGAAGCTTACATCAGGAAACTACAATATTCTTGCACTTCCGTTTCCTTTCTCTTCTCTGCCATTCACATTGCCAGGTGGTAGGATTCCAGAAAGTACACAACTCCCCGCAGGACTTCCCTTTGTTCCACAACTGAGCCTCATTGACAGGCTAGATCCAAACATACGCAACAGTTACAGCCATCAAGCTTCATTTGGTATCGACTACTTTCTCAACAGAAATACTGAATTTGCTGTCAACTATACTCTTGTCAGAGGTTTAAAGATTGCTTCTAGACGAAACGTCAATCCAGTGGTTAGACCTATTGCAGGAGACCCGCTAACGAGTCGTCTAATTGGACGACTAGATCCAACATCAGGGGACATTGGCCAAGCTGCATCTGCCTTTGACAGCTACTATCATGGGGTAACTTTCTCTGCAACACGTCGCCTTGCTAAAGGATTCGATCTACTTGCAAGCTATACTTATTCGAAAGCTATTGATAATGTCCTGCAAGTATTACCCACTGACACTAGAGTAATTGACAATCCCGTGAATGCGCTAAGACCTGGTGATGAACGTGGTCTTTCTATCCAAGACCTACGCCATAGATTTGTAGTGTCTGGTAATGTAGCACTCCCACTAGGGAAAAATATTTTTCTTAGAGATTATGCTATCTCTTTCATTGTGACGGCGACTTCGGGACGCCCCTACAACTTGATTGCAGGGACAGACCTCAACATGAATGCAGATGACGGAGATAGACCAGCCGGAATAGGCCGTAACACTGGTGTTACGCCAGGGTTTACAAACTTTGATGTTAGGCTGCAACGCTTACTTAACTTCTCAGACCAGTACAAGATGATCTTCTTTGCTGAAGCATTTAATCTGTTTAACAAAACCAACATCAACCCAAACACAATTGATAGAGTCTTTCCACCAGATGCACAGGGAAGATTCAACCTTCCTCCACAGGAAAATGGCAGATTTATTGTGACTCCAGACCGTTTTCGTGGAGCATTTTCACCACGACAAATCCAACTAGGATTTCGGGTACTTTTCTAAAGATTAGGTGCTAGTTCTGCTAGCACCTTTTTCAACTATGAAAAACTCTTCTTCACTTCTTCTCTCCTGGAGTGGCGGCAAAGATAGCCTACTTGCCCTCGACACTTTATTGAAAGAATCCCACGTTCCGCTACTTTTTACTACTTTTAACCAGTTTGGCAAGATAGCAATACACGGCGTAGAAATTGGTCTGATAGAGAAACAGGCCGAAGCTCTTGGCCTTGATCTGATTAAAGTCGAAATACCAAAGAATGCCACAAATAACGAATATGAAGAGAAACTATCTGTAGCTCTCTCAGAGCTTTCATTTATAGATTCAATAGCTTTTGGAGACCTTTTTTTGGAAGATATACGCACCTATAGAGAGAACTTTTTTTCAAAAATATCAATAAAGACCCTCTTCCCTCTTTGGAAATCAGATCCAAAATCACTTTTAGAATACTTTATTCAATCTGGATTTAAGGCAGTTGTCACTAGTGTAAATCAAAGCTTTCTTGATCAATCTTGGGTTGGAGTTGAACTTGACTCTCAGTTTTTTCAAAAACTACCAGAAGGGATTGATCTGTGCGGAGAAAATGGCGAATATCACACCTTTGTGTATGATGGCCCTGTATTTAAGAACAGAATAGAGTTTCAAAAAGGAGCCATCTCTTTAGAAGATAACCATTACATGTGTCAACTTTTTAATATGTGAGGCAGGTCTAATGAAAAGCTACCGTAAAGAACTTTGGTTCAATATTGCTGAAAGAATGGAGTTTGTTAATATAACACCTCAGGTCGAAGTTTGTGTTAAAGAGAGTGGCGTCAAAGAAGGTCTAGTACTTGTAAATGCAATGCACATCACCGCTTCTGTCTTTATAAATGATGATGAATCAGGACTTCATCAAGATTACAAAAGATGGCTTGAAGAACTTGCACCCCACGAACCTATATCACGCTATAAACATAATAACACCGGTGAAGATAACGCAGACGCACACCTGAAGCGGCAAGTGATGGGCAGAGAAGTAGTGGTAGCTATTACCAATGGAAAGCTCGATTTTGGCACTTGGGAGCAGATATTTTATGGAGAGTTTGATGGGAGACGCAAAAAGAGAGTCTTGGTAAAGATTATTGGCGAGTAGGAGTCAGTATGGCAGATATCAGAATTGTCTCACTTATTGCAAGTGCTACGGAGATTGTCTGTGCATTAGGATACAAAGATTATCTTGTTGGACGCTCTCACGAATGCGACTATCCAGAAGAGATCAAAGCTCTTCCAATATGTACTAGTGTAAAGTTTGCTGTTGATGGTAGCAGCTATCAGATAGACCAACGAGTTAAGGCTATACTCCAAGAAGGTCTGAGTGTATATAAAGTCAGTGCCGAAATGCTCGAAAAGCTGCAGCCTACACACCTAGTAACTCAAACACAATGCGAGGTATGTGCAGTTAGCTTAAAAGATGTTGAAGAGGCTGTATGTCAGATGATCTCTTCTCAACCTCTTATTGTCTCCTTAGAGCCAAACTGTTTAGAAGATATTTGGCAAGACATAAAGAAAGTAGCTAACGCTTTGGGAGCAACACGCGCTGGTGAAGAGCTTACTATAAAACTCAAAAAGAGGATGGAGGATGTTGTTGAACGCTGTAAGAGTGTGAGTCAACAACCAACTGTAGCCTGCATAGAGTGGATAGAGCCGCTTATGTCTACAGGTAACTGGATGCCAGAATTAGTCAAAATGGCAGCAGGTATAAACCTTTTTGGCCTAGCAGGAAAACACTCTCCATGGATGCAATGGAGCCAACTTGTTGAATGCAACCCAGATATTATAGTAGTGATGCCTTGTGGTTTTGATATTGAAAGAACTTTGCAAGAAATGCACCTTATTTCACAGAAAAAAGAATGGAAAGACTTAAAGGCAGTATCTACTAACCGAGTCTTTGTAGCAGATGGGAATCAGTATTTTAACAGACCTGGCCCACGTGTTGTTGAATCGTTAGAAATACTTGCTGAGATCTTTCATCCGGAACTCTTTACTAGTAAATATGAAAATGTAGGCTGGATAAGATATAAAAAATGAGGCACAGCCTGACTTTTGACCGACTGCTGCCCCAATCTACTACTATGCTAGAGCGATGCTAGCTATTTTTTGTAACCTCTTTTTCTAACGTGTTGATACTCACGTGTGGCCAGCTTATTAAACCTGGCAGCCCGTCTCTTCGAGGAAAGAAATCGAGCATTACTACTTGTGAATACTGCAACCGTAGCTTTGGATTTCCATTAATATCTTTTTCTGCCAACTCTTGAATCCAGAATGTAGCTCTCATCGACACTGCATTTGCTTGCTTGACAATGAAAGGAATATTGACAATACCTCCAGTAGGAGTTGTTGTATCAACAGCAAGCTCTGTTGTCCTTACAATATTGACTCCTTGGTTAGCGGCTTTGAGCAGATCGTTTGGACTTACAGGATCAAAGAGGTTTTGAAACAGGTTGTCGTGAAAATGTTTATATGGAGCCAGATATGGGTTATTTAAGTCCTGGTTGACTCCTTCTGGCAAACCATTAACATCAAAGATCGTTGGGGTACCTTTTAATCTATTACTTTTACCTAGTGCAAGCACTGAATCACCGTGTGGAATGGTAGCAAGCCTTGCAATATCAAGATCTTTGGTAACTTCATTAGTCAGGTAGAGCCACAAGCCAGGTTCATGGTGAATTGCAAGACCTGGCTTCCCAGCTTCCCCACTCTTTGGAAAATCGTCAGCAGCAATCTGATTTATACTCTGCTCATAGTCGAGTGCCACAACAAATTGATCAGACTCCACAGCAACTCCGTTCTTCTTGATACCACGGTTAGGAACAGCTTTGTCTACCAGTGTGAAACTAAGTTCTTCATTGTATTGGTTTACCAAAAGTCGATAGTTTAGAGGGTTTGGAGGTGGACCAGCAAATGGTAGTGCTATCATGTTCCATCCACGACCTGGTAGGCTTGGCAGATTCTTCCACGTTCCAGGAAGCAGTGTTAAAGGCCCAAGATCGTCATCCCCAGCCTTTGCTGGAAAAATCTTTCGACCTTGACTTTTGAGTATGTTGAGCTTATCTGAACTTAGCATTAAAGTAACTCCTATCAAATTTAATATTTAGTACAACAGATGTTTGTACTAGCAGGAGTTTTAGCTATATAACAGATAGCCTTACTGGGTAAATTGCTATTCTGAAAAACTCTCTCTATCAAATAGTTATAGATTACATTTTTCTACTTTTAGATATTCTTTATTGACTTTAGATCAATCTATAACTTGTAGTCTCTTTTTAGATTTCAGCAATTGATTACACCTTGATAAATTTGTCCATATTAAATAAAGCTCTCTTTTTCTGAAATCTTTTAGAGAATAGTCAATATTGTATATCTATATATAAATGTTTAACAAGATCTTTCTTTGCATTTTGCAAAGTTAGCCCATATTTATAGTAGCAATTGATTGTCTAGTCTTCGTCGTCGTCAGTGATTATAGGTATGTTGCTTGCTGTTGAACTTGTTCCAGCTAGCCACCTATCCTGTAGTTCTATCATCACTTTTGGCGCACCCAAGAGCTTCATACAGTCTTGGCAACCATAAAGTACCATCTCGCCTGGACCAAAACTGTTACCATAAGATACATATGTTTCTGGAACAGGTGCAAAAAGCTGAGAGCATAGGGCACATTTTACAGGGCGTAGTGAACTGTTTGGAACTTCATCTACAATCGCTTCCAGCTCTATCTCTGCTACAGAACTACCTTCTGAAACCAAGTCTGCAGTAACTGGCAGGTCATCCTGAAAATTCTCGTTACCAACATTACTAAGAAGAGGTTGGGTTTCTGGCAACGAGTCTTCACTATCTATAGTTTCTTCTATAGGCTCTTCAAGTTCTAAGGGTATATGTTCACTTATTGAACAGATTGATTCACAGCCACTTTTCTTGGCTGTTTCTGGTTCAAAATATCTAACACTACAAACATGATCGGTTTCAACTATAAAGAAGATTCCATAATCTCCAGCCTCTAGCTGGCGTATCGTTCCTAGTTTCCCGTTACAACAAGCTTCGGGTCGATCATCAATGATGCTAACAACCTGATTTACAGTGAACATTACCCAAGTCTAAAATAGTTCTATTTTCAGTAGCTTTAAGGAGCATAATAGTAGGATACTCCTTCAACAGAGACAAGCCCAATCTTTGCTACTTCAGAAAACTTGCTTGAGTAATGCCCACCTGACCCAATAACTACATGGCTCGATCACTGAGTGAATGGTGCGGAAGAGGACGGTGCATGCGCTCATATCTTTCTCGCATCTCCTGAATTCTCATCTCTGGTGTCCTCATATCTCGCCGTGAACTCATCACATAGTTATTACCAGCTTTATAGCTATTGTAGCTGTTGGCCATCTGGTAACTATTACCCATCTGATAGCTGTTACCCATCTGATAGCTGTTACCCATCTGATAGTTGTTGTTGTAATATGGACTGAGTACAACAGCATGGCGTAGCTGTCTTTGAAGTCTTGCCTTCGCTTCCCTTGCTCGGCGACTCAATTCCCTGTTGTCGTGTGCAAGGTGAACAAGCAATGTTCTCCCTTTCAAACGATAACCATTGAAGTAGCGTATAGCTT
>JAEUQL010000264.1 GCA_016789295.1 Blastocatellia bacterium
GTAAGCCCGTTTGACGGCTGCTCTGGTCTGTTGCTTCTGTGCACGCAAACGCTCTTCGGCTATCTGTTCTTCTAGTTGTAATTGCTTTACCCCTAGACCAACTTTGTATATATCTGTTAATGGCTGACTGATACGTGCTTGTATTATGTTAGTTGGCCTTATTGGTGCACTAATTGAGGTGTTGTTGTCCGGAATTGGGCCTGTGCCAGGGAAATCTCCAAATGCACCTCGACGAAAAGTAAAAGCTGTTCTATTGAGGTTTAACGCACTGAAAACAGAAAGGCTAAAATTTGGTAGCTGCCTAGTCTTTAGTGTGTTAATACGATCTCTAAATTTAGCACCTTCTAGCCTTCCAACTCTTAGTTCTGGATTTTTCTCTTCAGCAATATTTATAGCTTGTTCAAGAGTGAGTAGTTGCTGTGAAAAAGTAGAAACTGAAAAGAGAAGTATAGATAAAATACTGAATAATAACCTTTTAGCCATAGTTTGAAACTCCATTTCAAAACAGACCTCTACCTTATCACCACTTGTGTGATACGCTCTATGACACTATCTTTTTTTCTACTGTACTGCTCTAGAAGAGATGTTTAGAAGTACTACACCCGATAGGATAAGTAGAAAACCAAGTACCCCTATTAAAGTAAGATTTTCGTTCCAAAAGATCTTACCTACTAAAACTGTACCTACAACACCAAGCCCTGTCCAACACGCATATGCTACACCAAGAGGTATCTGTTTTAGACTGTAGCTAAGTGCTGTAAATGATATTGCATATCCTATAGCCATAATCACTGTTGGTACTGGTTTTCTAAATCCATCAGAAGCTTTCATTAACGAAGTAGCAGCTACATCACAAACTATTGCAAGCAGTAGCAAAAGCCAAGCCCTCATTCTTTCTGCTCCATCGTTAATGCAACCATTTTCTGTAAAACTTCTTCACGAAACTTGCCTTGTGGCTTCTCTATTTCGAAAATATCAGCAAAACATAAACCATCCACTGCAAGACGAATGACTGTAGCTAGCACAGGGTCAATGTCTGCCGTTACCTTCTTTTTCCATTTTTCGGCTTGAGTTCGAATAAGCTTTAGTAGATCAGGGTTGGTAGCTACTGCTGCTATCAAGCTTGCACCAGCAACTTCAGTAACTGTAAATTCTGCTGCACTGGCTCGAATGTAAGCTCGCAACCACCTTCCAGGCTTTTCTGGATAAGGGTCTTGAAGGTATTCGTCTTCAAACTTTATCTCAAATTCATCTATGTAAAGCTGTAAAAGCCCTGTTATCAGTGCTTCTTTACTTGGAAAGTGATAAAGTAGCCCACCTTTGCTCACACCCGCGTGACTGGCAACTAATTCGAGTGTTAGACTCGATATACCAGTCTCTTCTATCACTCGTACTGCTGCCCGCAAAATTGTCTCTCTAGTCGTGTTTCTGTCTTTCATCTGTTTGTCCCAAGAAACTGTACCGTCTGAACGGTATAGAAAAACTATACTGACCAGACGGTATAGTGTCAATGTCAAACTTCCAACAAAATGGAAAACCTGCTTTGGAGAGATTTTGCAAAAAACTGCTATCTACCAAATAAAAAATGCTGTTTGTTGAAATTGTGTCGCCAAGCCTTAGAAGTAGAGTGCTATTGTTTTTGGCAAAAAATTGAGAAAGGAAGAAATATAATGGCCAGAGGTGGTAAACGAGTACAAGTGAAATTGAAAAGCACAGAGAGCAGCTATTGTTACTACACGACCAAAAACAAGACCAAAACACCAGGGCGTCTAGAATTTAGGAAGTATGACCCTTTTGTACGTCGTCACGTAATCTTCAAAGAAGCGAAGTAGACGACAGAGGCTGCCAATGCAGCCTCTACACTCCTTTTTTACTGCTGATTGGGTTGAAAATTCATCTTGAAGAAAACTTCTTGCTTACTACTACCCGGAAGACGGTAATTTTGTCGCCTGTAGTTGGGTTGCCAATGCCGCGAGAGGCTGTATACAAGAAAGCAGAAAAGTTTGTCCATGAACCACCTCGCAAGACACGGTACGTACTATCACCACCTATCAACCAAGGTGAGCCATCGTTTGGAGCATCCTGATAACTATCATGCCAAACATCTTCACACCATTCCCAAACATTACCGTGCATGTCATACAAGCCAAACCGATTAGCCACTCCCAAACTCCCTACTTCTACAGTCCTTTTTCTACCTTCAGATGTTGGAGCATTGGCATATGGATATTTTCCATCGCTATTTACAATTTCTGTTCTGATAGTTTCACCAAAAGCAAATGGAGTGTTGGTTCCAGCACGGCATGCGTACTCCCATTCTGCTTCGCTTGGCAAGCGATACTGCTTTCCTGTCTTTTTCGATAGCCTTTTACAGAACTCTTTTGCATCCTCCCAAGATACATTCTCTACTGGAAAAGTCTCTCCCTTGAAGTATGAAGGGTCTCCATCCATAACAGCCTTCCATTGTGCTTGTGTAATCTCAAACTTTCCCATGTAGAAACCTGCTACGTTTACTTGATGTTGAGGTCGCTCAACTTCATGGTCTTGGCCATCCTCTTTTGACCCCATCAAAAAACTACCTGCTGGAATTTCCACCATTTCTAACACTACATCATTATCCAAAGTTTCTACGAAACAGTTTGTTTTCCTAGTAAGTTTTTCGATCTCTTCACCTTTGTCATTTAGTGTTACAGTTGTAAAGCTGCACTCAACAACTTTTGTCTGTCTCGTAGCTTTTTTACTAAAGTCGTACTTACTGTAAGTAGCCAGTACTATTACTGTTATAATAGCTAGTATTCCAATGTTTATTCCTTTTTTACTAGACATTTACTTATACAGACTGATTACTCATAAGTTTTATACAAGTTCTTATTCATTGCCTAACAGACTGGAGAGCTTCTAAAACTTAGAAAGTCATTAAACAAAGAAGAAGAGAAAAAGTAGCCATAAGACTTTCTGTCACTTTTATTGCTTGTAAGATAAAGGCACAGAACAATCTGTGCCTTTAAATACTTACCGGTTATCGTAGCGACGAAGATCGATAGTCCAGTCTCCACGTGTACCTAGATTGACATTCTCACCACCACCAGCGCGGGTTATTTCAGAAAATCTCACTTCGTCAAAACCCATCTGCCGTAGGTTGCGGAAAAATTCCTGATGCACTTCTCTAAGTGCACGTCTATCAACACTTCTTGGCACATTGGCTGTTGGGTTGAACTCTACTGAGCTAGGAACAAATCGACCTGATGGAAACTCTATACCAAGTCCCCCATTTTCTGGAACATAGATTCTTGGTGGATCAGAGCGGAAAACATAAGGCTCACTACCCAAGTTGAATTCTACACGATAAGGTTCATTGGCTCGTGGACGTGGGATGCTTTCGCTAAACTGTGGTCGTGTAGCGTCTGTCTGTCCAGAACGTGAACTATTGACAGGTACCGAGCCAAACAGCCAAGGTGCAGAATCAGCAGGGCTAGTCATTGGCCTTGCTGGAAACACTAGAGAGTTACTATTTCTAAACAAGGATGCACTTCTGACATCATCTGCACTTGGCCCAGTACCTCCTGGGTGAGTATGAAGTATCGCATAGTGTCCTTCGTCAAATGTAACAGTAGCCTGTCCATTTCCTGGTTCTGGACCAATGTGAACACTCCATTCTTTAGTTTGTGGATTGAGTGTTAGTGCAGCCTCACGACCTGTTCTTTGGGTAAATCTCCATAATTCACCAAAGGTGTAAGGCGGGGTGTTTCTCTCACCTTGTCCAGGTTCACCTGTTCGAATTACGAAGCCATCGGAATTGTTATCAGCTCTTCGGACAAGATCATTAACAACAGACTCATTTATATCTAATAGCTGACGTCCCAAAGCATTTGGAACTGGCTGTCCTTGATTATCAAATACTACATTGCCTTCTGAATCTGTTCTAAATATAGATAGTCGGCGGAAGTCCTCTGGTGAAGCGTTTTGTAAGTCTTCTACAAAACGTATATTTGCGCCTGGTCTAATGAGCGGGATAGTGTTTGTATCCAAAGGTCGGATAGGGGTATCTGTCTGTGGAACCCTACTTGGTCGTAGTCTTGCTACACCACCGTTTATTAATCCTGGATCGACCAACTCTCTCAAAATTACTGAACCACGTAGCAGCAGTGCATCATTGTAGCCTCTTCTGAACTCTTCACTAACACCTTGTGGTGTTGGAAGAAGGTAGTGGCTAGCTTCACCAAGCCTATCACTACCAAGCAATGCCAAAGTCTGCCCACCGGTATAATTGTCAGGCAGTATAAGCTCATTACCAAAAACTGGCAGTCCAGCCAGTTGTGCATCATTCTCTATGAATGGGCTGTCGTTTGTGTCTATTCTAACAGCAGGTCTTGAATTTGGATCTGGTGCTCGTAGCTGAGGAACATTTGGATCGTCATAGATAGAAGGACCTGCTATTCTGTTCAGTTCACTTTGCAGATATTGGCCAAATTGTGCATCTCGGTAACGAGATATTTCTTGCAACCTACCATCTCGTTGTTCTTTGGTCATTAAACCTTGAAGTTGCATCTCGTTGGAAAGTTCTCTGAAGCTACTAAGAAGCTGATCAGAAATAGGCTGATTGTTCTGCATGGCTGTTCTTATCTGGGTATCAACTGGGTTGAACTGGCCGAGAAGATTTGACCTTCTTTCTGCATTACTTACTTGTGAAAGCCAGTTAGTGCGTTCTTCTCTGGACATTAAACCTAAGCCTTGCATTACATTAGTCATTGCCCTAACATCTTCAAGAGAATATGGTAACTGATCACCGTTCTGAAGTGCAGTATTAAGAGCATCTCTCATTGGATTCCAACGCAGATTTGCTGCAGTCTGTACAAATCTGTCAGCATCTGCTCTGCTAATGAGACCATCTCTTACCTGCCTGTCAAAGTAACTTATCAGTCCATTTTCTCCAGAAAACTGGTAATTTCCACCGGATTCTAGGGTTTGCGTCATCTCTGCCAAAGTATTTTGGAACTGTTGGTAGCGAGAAAAATCTACTCTGCTGCCATTAACACCTACAACATAGATGTTGACATTTGCTGAGACTCGACCATTGTTGTCTCGATAGAGTACAGGCTGCCCATTCGCACCACGTTCTATTTCTAACAACACGTTTCCTGGTTGTCCTGGTGCAACTTCTCTAAGTCCGTATTGTCTTCTTGCAGCATCAAGGATCTGCTGTTCACTTGGGTTGTTAGTAGGTACAGGAACGAGACCGGCTACAAGAGTTCCTTGTTCACGACTGACAGAATTTGCAAGCCTTTCGGCAGAAGCTGCGTCAAGTTGCCCACTGGGCAGAAGGTTATTTATAGATTGTCTTAAAAGATCTGTTTGTAGCCTCAAGTCCAATCTTGCTGTGTCACTAGTGGGTTGAGAAGGGGTCTGCTCTGGTTTTGGTGTTGAAATATTTTCCACTTCTGGCCGACGCTGTGGTTCAACAGTGTCGAGCATTGGTTGCGCATCGTTTCTTATAGATCCTATGGTTGCCATGTTTACCTCCTGGCAAAAGGTTATAAATCAAATGTTATATCTCAAAACGCCCCTAAATAACGTTGATTATTACTGTAGCTTTTATGACATAATCGGTGTTTTGTGAGGTAAAGTTGTCTTTTAGCTGGAAGAAAGCTGACGATTCTGTCTCTGCTCTAAAAGTGTATACGCTAAGTCGGCTTTACGAGAAAAGTTCAATAGTGGCAGCATTTATGAGCTAAA
>JAEUQL010000265.1 GCA_016789295.1 Blastocatellia bacterium
GCTTTTAAGTGAATAGTTATGAAGAACAATACATAAAATTAGCTAAGTACAATTCTGTCCAATCTTGACCAAAAGCTTTTGTTAAAAACGTTCTACCTGGCGTGTTAATTACATGGTGATGCTGGTAGGTGCTTAGTGCTTGCTTTCCTGCAAGCTCACCATTTTCATGTACAAAAAACTTTTCACACCAAACTTCTAGATAGTGTTTGTAAGCTTGGCACAACACCTCTGTCTCACTCTCAGTTTTTGGACGTGCATAAATACAGATAGGTGTAAAGTAGTCAGCAGCCCAGTCTGGTAGCTCACCACCATCGGATAGACGAGAAGAGAAATCCTCGGAAGCATTTTTAAGTAGGCTAACTATCTCATTCGTCATCCCAGACCCAACACCCAAAGCTGGCTGCAGATCAGCTACAGCAACAAATGGCCTCGCGTTAAACGCTATATACTCAACTGCAAAAATAGGTACAGCTAAAGCGTTTCTCGGATAGATCATCAGATTCAAGATCTCTACACGCTCGCTAATCAAGTAGGCCGATCTCATTTCAGTTCCAAAAGGATGTTTGAGGTGCAGTGATCTGAGACTTAGACCTAACTTACCACCTTGTCGCTCGTGCTCATCGCTCAGCAACTGTTGAACAAATCCTGTGGCAAGAAGCAGAGTTTTTGTATGGTCGAGTAAACAAGCAAATAGCGAAATGTTCATACCAAAAGCCGATTTTAACTCCATCGCTCTAGATGTATGTTCTGCGGATCTATAGGGAGTTTTGCTAACTCAGCCTTAAAATACTTCATATCAACACCTTCGGCTGACACATAGAAGACAGTATTATTTAACTGTTTGACTATCTTCTCTATTATTGGAGCACTGATCCGTCCCATCAAACCACGCCACCCTTCTGGACGTATTTCAGCATCAAGCATAGCAAAACGAACAAAAGTCTTTAGCTTCCCACTGCTAAACTCTTCGTTGTAAAGAAGTTCATTTGGGCTGCTAATTTCGTGTACTAGTGCAAATGGTCTTGTTGAATTTGTTTCAACTAAGTAGCGGTAGAAACCACGAGCTGCAGGGACAGTGTAGTCACGACCTATAAAGAAGATGGGTCGAGTGTCATTAATATCTAACTTGAACGGTCCAGAAGGCTGAGTCATTTCAATCACATCACCTTCTTGTACGACATCATAAAACTTAGTACCAAAATTCCCTGTCCTCTTAACCGTCAGTTCAAAACTCTCTCTGTTTGTAGGAGAAGAACTAAGAGTCAATGCTGCCTGCAATCTTTCACTATGGTAGTCTATGGAACCAACTACAAACTGTCCAGGCTCAAATCTAAAAGGTGAAAGGCCAAAATCAAAAGTATAACTTCTAACATCAGCTAGATCTTGATGAATATGCTGTACTATGTAATGAAAAGTCTCTTTTCCTGGCATTTATTTCCTCTTAAGTAATTAAGACCTACCAGCGATAGAATCTGTAAGCTTCGACCACCAGCTCTTCTTCTCTACTCTTTCCTCTTTGCTTGATGCTGCAAGGTCTCCCAGCAACAACTGCTCTGCTGTTTCGTAACCACGTTGCTTACTTAAAGCTGCTTCCATTTTAGAACGAAAGTTACTACTTGCTTGCTTCATCTCTTGTGAAACTCTACTGCTTGCCTGAATACGTTCGGTCACTGCTCTTATAGCTTTCGCATAGATTTTTGGTTGGATAGTTCCTGCATAAGGAACCACCTCATTTGAGTACCAACCTATTGCACCAGATGCTGCTAGATCCCCTTTCCAACCATCAAAGCAGATTCGACGAGCCATCCATTGTAAGTCTCGCCTGCAAGTTTCGTCAAATTCTTTGCCTTCTATTTGCCACTCTTCTATCCACACTGTATTGAGTTCTTTCTCATTTAGTACCAGCCGGCGCAGATTTTGTAACTGCTCAGCCAAGTTTTCAGTTGATGGTAGATAAGAAGCTAGAGAATTGATCAATGCAGCTTGCAATCTTTCAAAATCACTGTTGCTAATGTTTGATAAAGTGTCTGTAACTTTGCTACTTGATAAAGTCATAATCTGAGGAAGAGTCCAGCGTGTGCTGCTGTGACTGCGTTGTGATAGCGAAAGCTTTGCAAGAGAGAGTAGAAAAAAGTTTAACTCTCTTTGTGAGCTTGCCAATGAACCAAAAACTGGAAGCCGTTCAACAAGTCTACGTCTAATCTCATCAACTGTATGACAAAGCTTAAATAACAGATCTATGTTAGAAACTGTAGATCTAAATGCTTCAACTTCAGACTGAATTTGTCTGAGATCAAGATCTATGAAGAGATCCCGCATCTGATTGAGTAGCAGATTTAACTCTGCTGTAAAATCCTCTCTCTCTGTTAGTAGAATGGATTCAGCTAGAACCATCCGTAAACTACTAAGATAATCTGGGCAACTCTCTTTTGTCTGAATAAGCGCGAGCAGTGAACATAGTAGTTGTCTCCAGTCGCTTTCTTGATGAATATCTTCACTAAACTGTACATGCTGCTCATATGTGTAAGTTCTTGCAATTGAACCAATAAATGGCATAGTCTTACCTATGTTTTCTAACTCTTTACACATACGTTTTAACTCCCTGCAAGAAGCAGGTGCTAAGATCTCTTCTGCTACAGTTGCAACCGTCCTCCATGTGATCCGCCATACTGCCTCTTCATACCCAACGAATGGTGAAACCTGTTCTATCAAGTAGCGGTTGATGTGAAGTAGTGCTACAGGTCTGGCCATGGAAGAAAGACCTTCTGCTAAAGCATTGAGAATATAGGATAGGTCTCTGCTGCACTTTTCTCTACTTGGTGACGATACGCCTTGTCTCAACTCTGCTGCACCAGTCAAATCGATCTGTTCTGCAACCTTGGACGCAAGACGCAAAACGTTATTTCCAAGTTCTATTCCAGCAGAACACTGACGAGTAAACTCAATCAAAGCTTGTAGATAGTCCAAAATTCTTAGCCTTGAAGCTACAGCTTTAATGTTGCTAGTCGAATAGACAAAGCCTATCAACAATCTTTCTAAACAGATTCCAGAAGCAGGACAGATTTTTATCAAGCTATTCCAGTTTTCAGTCAAACTGCTTGGAAGCAGCCCATTCCATTCGAAAGAAACCATTGATTTAGCAATTGTTGAACATATAAATCCAATGTTTGCACTGACAAACTCACTACCATCACTAAATGAAGTTTCTATCTCTATCTTATCTGCAATAGCAAAATCTTTAAGAGTCCTACTATTTCTTGAAGCATACTGAAAAGCATTCTTGGCATATGACAATAGAAACTGTGATATGTCAGGCTCGTTTGTGAAAGTAACATCTGTTTCTTCCAAAACCACTGCAAGTAACCTATCTTCTGCAAACAAAGGTCGAAAGCCTGTCATCGCAATATCTACATTAGCTACAACCCTCTCAGCTAGCTCCGAATGTTTCATTGAAGCTGTAAGAAGAGCCTGCATACGATTGCAAAACTCTCTTGCTACGAGTTTCATATGCCTAGATATTGAAGGATTTATTCTGAAACTGCTATTGATGGCCTTCATAGCATCAATATAGAGCTTTGTGTCTATGTCTGTGGCAAAAGGAATCACTTCGTTCGTATACCAATCGAGTGCATTCACTCCATTCTCTATCCCAAACCAGCTACAGAAATTCGTCGTGCTGTCCAGTAAAGATCTCTACGACACGTTGAGCCAAACTCTGATGTATTAAAACTCCAATTACTTGTCCAAGCATTGATAAAATCTTGCCTGGTTTGTGAAAGTCGTCTCAAATAATCTATATCCCTCAACATCTGTTCAGTAGTTGGTATATAGGCAGAGAGAATAGTATCAAGGACAGAACGTAATTTATCAAAATCTGCATCTGTAATCTTTTCAAGAGTATCTAAAAACTTCTCTTCTACAAACTTGGCTATTCGTGCTACACCCCATCTGGAAGAAGTTCCTCTACTGTCAGAGATTGATACCAAGGCAAGAGAGGTTAGAAGTTGCTCAACTTCAGAAAAAGCAACTTGTCCTAGTAGAGAGCTTTTTTCAGTAGCTTTTTTACTTACTTCTGTAACATTTGTTTGGAACTGCTTGAAACTTTTTACCTTTTTTTCTGTAGCCTTAAACTCTTCGAACTCTTTCTCTGCCAAACTTATATCTGTGTCTGGATACCAATCTTTCAACCCTCTTAACACAGCATCCAATTTGTCAGCAAAGTCATTTTCAGAAACTACAGCCAAAGATTCACAAAGTATTAATCGAGCTACTGTAGAATGCTTTGGAGATGACTTTCGAATCTGTATTAAAGCAAAAATTGCACAGATAGCTTGTCGCCAGTGGTTTTCTTCATCAGGGTTAGAACTAAAAATAGGATCGTGATTTGATATGAAATTTTCAGACAACTTTCCAATGTAAGACATGGTCTTACCTATACTCTGAAGCTCTCTTGTCCATGATCTAAACTCAGACAGTACTGTAGAAGTAAGTACACCTTCAGCTACTTCAGCCGAAGTTCTCCAAACTACTTTCCAGATTTTTTCACCATAACCAATGTAAGGTGATAGCTGTTCTATTAGATAACGATTTATCTGTAATATTGCTATAGAATGTGGATGAATTTCAAATGCATCACACAAAGCACCATAGATGTACTCCAAGTCTCTACTACATTTTTCTCTACTTGGTGCAGAAACTCCTTCTTTCAACTCTTCCAGCAAAGCTTGATGAATAGTCAACGTAACCTTTTCAGCAATCTTTGTTATTGAGCCTCTCAATTGACTAGCTGCAGCAGATTGCCGAGTAAACTCTATTAATGCTTGTATATAATCCATAACTCTAAGACGTTTTATTAAGCCATCTATTGAGTCTGAATTATAAAGTAGTCCTATAAGAAAACGTTCCAGTGTGATAGCAGCATTAGGAGCAGTCATCAAAATAGATTGCCACTTTTCTGTTGTCTCTATTGACAATATTCCCACCTGTTCAAAAGTCATTAAGCCTTCTAAGATGGTATGGCAGATAACATCTGCATGCTCTCTAACAAAGCTTCCTTGACCACCTTTCTCATCAGCATATTGCTGTGCAGCTTTAGCAGCACTGGAAATAAAAGCCTTCATATCTGGTGAAGGTTTGGTCGTTTCTTGAAATAATGGATACTTATAGACAAGAGAGTTTAGCTCAACTTTATCAGTCTCTTCTTCTAGATCAGTAGAAGCCGACAGGTATATTGGCTGTATAACAGCTTCAATCAAAATAGTAGCTTCTTGCGTAAAATGTTTGCGACAGCATTCTATCATCTGTTCGCTATTTGTCTGGAACAACTTTGCAGGTCGATTGTATATATAATTGTTTACGAGATTATTCCACCAAGAATCCAAAAATTCTAACCTATCAATAACCTTTGGTTCAAAAGCCAAAGACAGCCTTCTGAGAGTGATGGCATTATCCCTGGCACACTTCGATATTCCAGTCTCACCACCTGTTTTCTCTCTGTAGCGTGGCATCATCTCATAAACATTAGTGGCAATCTCTTCTCCTATCTCATCAGACATTGCCCAAAGTCGGTAGCTAAGAACTGTAGCTGTCGATTCTACTACTATCTTAGAAAAACAGTTGTTAAAATTTTTCTCAGCAAAAACTGGGTTTTCTTTCAGTTTATTGTGAACCTTGCCTAATAATTGATCAACCTGATTTAGATCAAGATCTTGTGGCTCGTGCTTT
>JAEUQL010000266.1 GCA_016789295.1 Blastocatellia bacterium
AACCTATTGGTTGGATATGATTTTTCAGAATATGCAGACCTAGCATTATCTTATGCACTGCTTTTTGCAAAAGACTATGGTGCTAATGTCTATATCCTGCATGTTGTTCCAAGAATAGCTGAAGCGACTTCTGCGTACCCAACTACTTATAATCATGCTTATAAAAAACTCCAAACTATTCTTCCTGCTGACACTAAAAGCACATACAAGACAGAGTTTTTAGTTAGTGAAGGCCCTCCATATCGGGAAATCTTAATTCAAGCTGAAGAGAAAAATATAGATATGGTCTTTATGGGAACTAGAGGCGCAGATTTTGGTATGAAAGCTATTTTTGGTTCCAATGTGGACAGAGTTATTCGTCTATCGCCATGCCCAGTCTTCATAGCTAGGCCATTAAAATGGAACTGAGAGAAAGGAGATTTCTATGAAAGTTCTTGTTGCTACTGATGGTTCAATCTATGCAGATGCTGCAGTAAAAGCTGTTGCAAGCAGGTTGTGGCCTGCAGACACAGAGATACGCTTGATGATGGTCTTGGAAAGACCTGCTGTCTCATACATTACAAGTGGAGAAGGATGGATGCAGTTTGACAATATAACAAAGGATGTAAGAACTGCGATCAAGGCTATCCTTGACGATAGTGTCAAGCTGGTTCAAGCTACAGGATGCCAAATAAGTGAAAAGATTAGAGAAGGTGATGCTGCAGATGAGATTATTAGTGAGATAGAAGATTGGGGAGCAGATCTAGTAGTAGTTGGCACACACGGCAGACGAGGTCTTTCAAGGTTTCTGCTTGGATCGGTTGCGCAAAGAGTTGCTACACATTCACCTTGCTCTGTGGAAATAGTAAAGGTGCACGAAAAGTAGTTAGTATTTCTTTTTAAGCTGCAAAATGGAGGGATTTATGACGGAAAGGATGAAGATTCTTATTGGTTATGATGGTTCGGAGAGTGCTGTATCCATGCTAGAAGACTTGAAATCGGCTGGTCTGCCAAACCAAGCCGAAGTCAAAGTCGTTTCTGTAGGCGAGGTATGGCTTGCAAGCCCAACAGAAGATGACGCTAGCCCATTATTTGATAGAGAGACCCCTAAAAAGCTTGCTAATGAAGCCTGCACTCGCTTAAAAGTGATATTCCCAGATTGGGAATTGACACCAGAAGGTGAAGTTGGATCAGCAGCTATGCAGATAATTGCTGTGGCCGATGAATGGAAACCAAACCTAATCATACTAGGATCACAAGGTCTTTCAGCTTTAGGACGTTTCTTCTTTGGTAGCGTTTCGCAGAAGGTTGTTACTGAAGCACACTGCTCGGTACACATTGGAAGAGGAAAGGCAGGTAGAGCTGCTGGTGCTGGTGTGCGTCTAGTGGTGGCTTTTGACGGTTCAGAACAGTCAGAAGCTGCAGTAAAAACCGTTGCATCACGAAACTGGCCAGAAGGAAGCGAAGTTATTCTCGTCACTTCCATAGACCTCTACGCAATAGACAGTACCAGTCATATGCCTTCTTCACACGCAATAGGCACAAACGTCATCATTCCAAAAGCAAGTGAGCAGCGCCACTATGCAGAGCAGATCCAGAAAAAAGCTGAAGAGATTCTAAAGGGTACTGGCCTCAAAGTTGTCAGTGTAATTAGAGAAGAAGATCCAAAGAAGGCAATTATTGATACTGCTGAAAAGGCAGGTGCTGATTGCATTTTTGTTGGATCTCGTGGACTGGGAAGAATAAGAAGATTTCTACTAGGTAGCGTGTCGTCTGCCATTGTAACAAGAGCACACTGTTCTGTAGAGATAGTACGTTGCTAGGATGTAGACCTTTTCGGCATAATGCCAAATTTTGGGACTCTTTGTTAACAGATGTTTGGTGAAGGTTACTCGTAGAGAGCTTTCACTCTATCTTTTTTCAAGATCCTGAGCTTGACCTAACTTGACACAATATCTCACCATATGGTACTTGTAATCTGATTCCTACCTCTGTTATTAGGGTACCAGCCTTGAGCAAAAATATTCACGATTTGGCCAAGAGTTTACGAAAAGGGAAGGCTTCTGTTGGTCGGATACCAGAGCCACAACCTTTTCACTCATCTTCAATAACTACAAAGATGCGAGAGCGGACTTCGGTTTGGCTTTTGATAGAAGCACTGCACCAAAATAAGCTAGACATTGCAGAATCTATTCTGTTGCAATCTAACTTAACCGATACAGAAAGACTCTTACTGCGTGGCATAAATGAGGCTTGGAAAGAAGAATATCAGAGAGCAGAAAACTTGCTTACAAGAGCTAGTTCACAAGCAATAGGTGTTGATAAATGCTGGGCACACCTTGAGCTTGCTACACTTTATCAAGTACAGGAAAAGAACGATCTTGTCGATTTTCATATCTCTCGCGCTCGTCGTTATGCACGCGAGGATCGACAAGACCGACAATGTATGCAGGCATCGGTCGAGCTGCTTGATGTACGTGTGGATATTGAGCGTGGTGCAAGTAGACGTGCACTAAAGACTATCTTTGAAATCCTCGAAGAATGTACAGATAGCTATTTGAAGGGCATAGCAAACTACCTCCTTGGCTGTTTGGGCCGCTTTCAAGAGGAGATAGGCGAAGAGATAGAAGGTTACGGGCTTCCTACACCAAAAGAAGCTCTTGAGAGAGCTTATCATATTTTTCATACACTGGATGATCACTACTTTGTAGCTTTAACTAAACTTGAACTTGCTAGTTATGTTGAGAAAACTTCTGATGCATCAGAGCTTGCCAATTGGGCAAGTAAGCAACTGAAGCTACTTGGACGTAGTCGTGAAAGTAGTATTGCAGAAGTAAAAGCAAAAGAGTTTTCTCAAAAGTTACAACAAGAGTTAAAAGTTGCAAAAGAGACAAAAACTAGAACAAGCAGTGATGACCGCGTTGGACAATGCCTCTTCATTTCTGCCCCTATGAAGGCCATTAGATTTAAGTTGAATGCGATTGCTGCGGCTGATAATGATCCTGTGTTGATACTTGGGCCTAGAGGTTCTGGCAAAGAGATGCTTGCACAAGCTATACACATGCTCAGTCCTCGTTCGCATGGGAGCATGCTAGCTATTAACTGTGGAGCACTTCCAGAGAATCTAGTTGAAAGTGAACTATTTGGATATGAGAAAGGTGCATTTACTGGTGCAAACACTCAGAAGAAAGGTCTATTTGAACTTGCTCATGGTGGAACTATTCTCCTCGATGAGATAGGGGAGCTTCCTGCAACCAGTCAATCAAAACTTTTGAGAGTACTCCAAACAGGCCGCTTCCGTCGTGTTGGTGGAACAGTTGAGGTGGTCACGAATGCGCGTGTTATAGCAGCAACAAATCGTGACTTAGATATGATGGCACGAGAAGGAACTTTTCGAGACGATCTATTAGATAGGCTTTCTGTCTGGCGACTCTCGATTCCACCTCTGAACAGAAGGCGTGAAGAGATCTTGCCTTTAGCCGAAGAGTTTCTAGCTCGCTATGGTGATGGAAAGTTCAGTTTTGACAACAGTGCCAAGAAGTTCCTTTTAGAAAAAGACTACCCTGGTAATGTTAGAGTTTTGGAAAATGATGTTCGTCGTAGCATTGGAAATGCAAAAGCTGCAGAGACCTATGTTATTTCTGCTTCGATGATTTGTGAAGACTTCGACTACTTGCCAGAACTTGCTGCCAATAGTAGAAACTTAGGTAGAGAAACCGTCAGGATAAACTCATCAGAAACTACAAAGATTCCAAGTTTTGATGATATACCAAACTATGAAGAGGCGATGCTGAGCTTTGAACGCGAGCTGCTAATTCGTGCCTTAGTGGTTTGTAAATGGAATAAAAAACTTGCTTCAACTGCACTTGGTATGAGCGAAAGAACATTTTGGCGAGCTGTACAGAGACACAAACTCCACTCTCGTCCTGACGATGTTGAAGAGGATTGATGCGAGAATATACCTTTCATACTAAATGGCTTGTAAAAGCACCTATTGAACGTGTCTGGCCAGCTATACGTGAAGTGAAGCAGTGGCCATCTTGGTGGAAATATGTAAAAGAAGTGACAGAAGTTGCTCCAGGCGATTCAAATGGTATAGGAAATATCCACCGATTCACATGGACAAGCCTCCTACCTTATAGACTCTCTTTTGAAATGAAATTAGTTGCTCTTGAATCTCGTAAATTAATAGAAGGAGTAGCAAGTGGTGATCTGCACGGTAGAGGTACGTGGAAGTTTGAAGACAGAGATCAAGAGACTTTTATTCACTACATTTGGCAGGTTCAGACAACTAAATCTTGGATGAATCTTCTAGCTCCCATAGCCAAGCCAGCATTTTCTTGTAACCACGACTCAGTGATGAAAGAAGGTGGAGAAGGTCTTGGCCGCCTTCTTGGTGTTGAAGTCTTGCAAAGATGAAGACTGAATTTGAAATAGCTATGTTTGGTTATATCTTGGACAAGAACTATTTCTTCCAAGCATTCCTATCACATTGTTGACTTATAAAAACTGCAGTACTATGATTACCTCAAAGTAAAACAGCAGTTACATTTTGGAGTTTTAATAAAGATTATGAAAAAAGCCCTTATTGTTGGAATTGACAACTACTCTCGCTCCCCACTTTTTGGTTGTGTAAACGATGCAAATAATATGTCAAGAGTACTGGAAGTAAATGCAGATGGTTCTAAAAATTTTGATGTAGAACTTCTCACAGCATCAACTAATGACAACCGTGAAATATTTAAACGAGATCTTAAGAGAAAGATACAAGAACTTTTTAATGGAGATTGTGACATTTCACTATTCTATTTTGCAGGGCATGGCTGTTTGACACCTGTTGGTGGCTACATTATTACAAGTGATGGAACACCCTATGATGAAGGTATCTCAATGAGTGAGATCATTACATACGCCAACAGCTCTAAATCTAAAAACAAGATAATTATTTTGGACTGTTGTTCTTCTGGTGCACTTGGAAAGATTCCAGATATTCAAGAAGATAGATCTTATTTAGCATCGGGTGTGGTTATTTTAACTGCCTGTCGAGACTCAGAAGCTTCTGCTGAAATTGATGACAAGGGTGTTTTTACTTCTCTTGTTATTGAAGCATTGGAGGGTGGTGCTGCAGATCCTCAAGGTTGTGTTACAACAGGAAGTATATATTCTTATGTTGATAGATCTTTGGGTGCTTGGCAGCAGAGGCCAGTATTTAAGTCAAACACCAATCAATTTATACCTCTCAGAACTGTCAAACTTCCAGCAGCTATAGAAAATGAACATCGCTACACCAAAGAATTTGAGGAATTTGAAGAATCATGGGAAAAAAGTAAAGGTATACAAACAGTTAAGCCAGTCGCCTTGGCTGTTTGCTTGATTCCAACTAATCCATCTATAAAAAATGATGTAAAAAGATTTTTAGATAGTAACGGTTGGGAAATGCCTATTGAAGAGTTGAACATGGAAGGAATAAACAGTAAGCAAGATATAAGCAAGTTTATAGTTTTACTCAAAGAAAAAAGAAGGCAGTTTTATGAGTCTGGAGTTACTGAAATGCACCTTTTCATTGCTGGACCGGTACAAGCAGGAACTATAATTGGGGCAATCTATAGCAATTGGATTCCAGTAAAGATATACCACCGATCATTAACAGAAAGCTATGAATACTGGACATTACTTAAAAAGTATTAAAAATAGATGAAAATAAAGAGCTTTATCCTAATTTCCGTACTTCTTCTATCAA
>JAEUQL010000267.1 GCA_016789295.1 Blastocatellia bacterium
ACGGTTACTTGCAGGAGACAGTATAGGAGAAATCCCTCCAGAAGCAGGAACTCCACCCATAGTTGAAGACTTCAAGAGAATGGCAAAGCTGCTCAAGCTAAAAATTGAAGATAGTGCACCCAAAGAAGTAGCACTAGATATCTATCGAAAATCGATTCATAGACGTTCTAGTAGATTTTTTCATTCCTTACTCTTTTTACAAATTCCTTTTGCTCGTCCTTTAGCGATGCCAGACTTCGTTATGGGTAAAGACCTTGACCGGATTCAAGAGAGTTGGGAATACAGATGGAGTCCTAGAACAGAGAGTAGTTTGATAGAACGTTCGCTCTATGGCTCTACTATTGAAGAGGCTGCAATAAACTATCTCTGTGAGAAAGTGAGTGAGTTTGCTTCTGAAGCACGAGATAGGAATTCTATTGAAGGTGTAAGAATGTTAATTGCTGCTTGTCGTATGGGGCTACATTCATATACCGACAGGATAGTTGATTTGATAGAAACAAGTATTGGTGAAGATCCATCCTTTATCTCTCTTTCTGAGTCGATGATACAGTTAACACTTCTTTGGAATGGGCGCGAACCTATGCAAGCACATAGCTTGAGATCTGTTCCGATTCTTGCAGCAGCAGCATATAGAAGAGCTTGCTACCTTATTCCAACACTCTGTAACACCTTAAAAAAAGATACAGATGCAGTAGTTCGTGCACTTTGCAATATGCGTGAAATGCTTTTCTCCTGGAGTCGTGAGGTTTTTGATTCAGAACTCTTTATCGATAAACTTAAAGAAAACTACTTGCAGGCTACTGGTGAACCTATAGTTGCAGGGGCAATAACTGGAATACTTTTTGGGCTAAATCAGATAGATGAAGAGCAACTAACAGCTACACTATCAACCTACTTCAAAAATATGGGTAATCTGTTTGAAGTCGGCTATTTGGAAGGGTTGCTCAAAAGCTGTAAAGAGTTGGCTTGGAATAGAGGGTTACTAGAATTGATAGACAGAAAGCTAGGTAGTTATGATGAAAAAGAGTTTATGAATATTCTGCCTCAAATTCGCCTTGCATTCTCGTCGCTAACTCCACGAGAAACCGACCGTGTAGCAGAGATAGTGGCAAGAATATGCCTTCGAGACAGTGTTGATGAGACTATCACCAGCTTTCTAGCAGATGATGATATTTTGACTGCTGCTAAAGTAGACGAAGAAGTTACATTGCTACTGCTACACGACTATCTGGATGATTTTTTAAACTGAATTTTCTAACTTCTATTTTTTCACTCCACAAAATCAAATTCAGATCACCTACTAAAACTTTAAAAAAACTGCAACAAATTTGTTGGGTTTTTACTTGATATATCGTTTTTATTAAATTAGGGGCTATTTATAACTTACCTAACAAGTTTTTGTAAAAGCTTAAAGTAAGAAGATTTCTTAAAAAAAGATAATCTTGATTATAGTTATGACTATAGTCTGATAAAGCTTTACTAGGAAGAGAGGTGAAAATTGTTGTTTAAAAAGAGTCATAGCAAGATATTTTTAGTATCTATTCTACTAATATTTATAAGCTCTACTGTCTACTTCTTATCTTTAAGAGTAGATGTCACAGACAGTAGTATTAAAAAAACAGAGGAAGTATTAAAAGAGAGAGAGCCTATAGGTCTGAAGTACAGTATTTTGGTAAGAAAGGGTAGAGGAGAGGAGAAATATTCACTTGGCAAGGAGCCTTACAGCAGTAGAGACCTTTTCAAGCTTGTTGTAGAGCCTAGCCAAGAGGGTTATCTTTATGTTCTTCGAGAAGATACCAAAAAAAATCTTTTGCTTCTTTTTCCCTCTCCAGACGTTGATGCAAGTAGAGCTTTAGTAAAGAGAAGTAGCATCAGCATTCCAAATGATTGGCTCAGTTTTGAGAAAAAGCCTGGTAGAGACAGGATTATCTTTATAACTTCAACCAAACCATTAGGAATTTTTGGTGGTTTACCAGCAGATCTACTAGATAAACCTTTAGCTGTGAAAGTCCTGGATTGGATTAAAGAAAATGCAACGAAAGCTTCATTGTATCAAGATGATACAACATCTATGTTAATTCAAGCTAAAGGGAATCTTTTGATAGTTGAAATCTTTCTTGATCACAAATAAGGCTTTCTATTCAACCCTCTTATATCGGTTATAATTTGGACCTTCAACAATTTCTGGAATAAAAATCTGTACTGTTTTTGGTTCAACAGTAACAGTTACAATACCAGCAGAAACTTCTACAGATTTTCCTCCCAACAAATCTTTCATAGGTGATACATCCATTAACCATGGATCGCGGACAGGTATTATCTCAGTAACTGGTTCTGAAGTTGGATTAGCTACAACAAGAACAGTCTCTCTTACTGAAGATGTGTAGCGCAAGAACGCAAAAAGTTTTTCAGTAGGAATGCGGGCAAAGTCTCCAACTTGAAGCGCACGATTACTGTTTCTTATTGATAGTAGAGAGCGTGTTAGAGCCATTTCGGGTACTTTTCCAGAAGAGGCAACTTCCCAGTTCATAGGCCCTCGTTGCTCAGGGTCTTCAACCCCTTCAAGGCCAATCTCTTCACCATAATAGACTAGTGGAGCACCGGGCAAAGTAGCTTGCAGAGCTTGAATGAAGGCTCTGTCTTTAATTTCTGGGAAGAGACTCTTCAGTCTTGGGCGGTCGTGGTTTGATAGCACTATCCAGGATTTCAGTAGTGGTTCAATTCCACCGTCTTGAACGAGTATGTCGATCATATCGGCAGCCTTCGAGCCGCTTATCTTACCTTTTGTAAGTCCTACCATAAGATAGCTCATATACATATTCATTACACCATCTAAAGCAGGAGACCATCCGGCTGGATAGTTATATATCTCACCAACAGTATATGAATCAGGTTTGACCTTATGAGCAGCAGTTGTAAGCTCACTGAGGACTTCGGGGCCTAAATCGAATGCTACATCAAGTCGCCAGCCATCAGCCTGTTTCAGATAGTGTTGTACTACAGAGTTTGGAGAACGGTAGATAATATCCTTCACGCTTGGGTTGTTATAGTTGAGTTCTGGGTGGTTTTCCAGGTCGAGCCATCCAAGGTAGCCATTTTTAATATTTTTATCAAAAACAAAAAAAGATCTGTAAGGACTATTAGGATTTTTTATAGCTTCTTGAAACCATATCATACGCTTTCCTGTATGGTTAAAGACTCCGTCAAGAACAATGTGCATGCCACGCTTGTGAGCTTGCTCACAAAGGTTTCGGAAATCTTCTTCTGTTCCATACTGTGGGTCTATCTTGAAATAGTCTGTAGCGTCGTATTTATGGTTTGTATAAGCAAGGAATATTGGGTTGAGATAGAGGACATTTGCTCCTAAAGACTGTATATAATCGAGTTTTTCTGTAAGCCCTTTCAGATCGCCACCCCAAAAATCTACTTCGTGTTGCCAAACTCCAGCTTCTTGAAGAAACGTACCTTTTTTAGGTTGGCTATTCCACTCGACAAGCCGGCGTGGTGGTTCGTAAAGGCTTTGACGCGACTTTGGGTTGCTACCAGGTACAAACCTGTCAACAAAGACTTGATAGACTACTTGTCGGTTTCTCCAGTCTGCCATCCTGGCTTCATATACTTCTTTTCCGTTCTTCCTCAAGCTTCCCCCTTCTGCTTTTGCTGAAAAGATCTCTATACAAGAGAAAGCAATAACGATTGCAATTATAAAAAGAAGAGATGGTCGCATATGTTTCTCCGTTTTTGGATACAACTATGAAAGCAGAAGAAACTTCTCCGATTTTTGAAGAAGTTTCTTCTATCACTATCTCAACTGACCTCGACCGGTTTGTAGAGTAATTCTAGCAAGTGGTTGAATAGAGAGTTCTGGAGCAAGTTCTTGATAAGAGAGTACGGCAAGATTTCTAAATTCAAGCTCGGCAATACGTCTAACAAATCTACGAATCTCTTGGTCAGTAACAATGACAGGCTGTTGTGCACTTGGAGGGAGGTTTCCAATCTCGCGTCTGAAAGCAGCAAGAATGTCTTGGGTGATAGCAGGATCAAGAGCAATGTAGGTTCCCGAAGAGGTTCTTCGGATTGCTCCTCTGATTGCGTCCTCGATCTCTGGGTCGAGAACATAGACAAACAGTATTGGATTGCCACCTGTGTAGCGAAAGCTTATGTATCTTTTCAAGCTTGAGCGAACATATTCTGTCAACATGATAGTATCTTTTTCAACACGTCCCCATTCACTCAAAGATTGAAGGATGCTCTTCATATCGCGTACTGACATCTCTTCTTGCACAAGTCTTTGTAGAACTTCTGTAAGTTGGTATATCGAAACTACTTTTGGAACAGTTTCTTGTACAAGGTTTGGCATAACCTTGCTAAGCACGGTGAGAATATTCTGTGTTTCTTGAATACCAATAAATTCTGATGCATAACGTTTGAGAAAACCTGTCAAGTGTAACAAGATAACTTCTTGAGGTTCCCAAACAACTAGACCTGCATTTTTTGCTTGCTCACGCTGTTCAACAGGAATCCAGGAAGCAGGTTTACCATTGGCTGGATTTTTAATATCTATGCCTTTGAGGCCATATACCCTGATGTTGTCGGCTCCATCATTGACCATGACGTGTCCTGGAACAATCTTTCCAACTTCAACAGGTACTTCTTTTAGTCTAAAAGCATAGCTATTTTCAGCTATTGGAGCATTACCACTAACTTGAACTCCTGGAAAGATAACACCTATTTCTTGATACAGAAGCTGTCTCATCTTTGGAACTAGGTCATTCAAGAACTTACCTTCTTGGTTGAGGTCTATCAGTGGTGTCAAATCTTTGCTGACTTCAACGGCAATAGGAACAGTTAGAGAGACTTGTGGTTCACGAGACAGCTTCTGCTTGTTCTTCTCATCATTCTCTTTTTCAGCAGCAGCTTCACCACTAAGAGGTGGACCACTCTTGAGTGTGCTGTAAGCCAAACCACCAGCAGCAAAAGCCATAATGAAGAAAGGAACAGAAGTAGCCGGATTGGCAAAGAAGAATGCAAAGCCGAAAAACAGTAGAATGATAGCTGCTATTGCTACGGCTTTGGGCTGAGCCAAGATCTGTTGGCTTATATCTTTACCGATATTTGAAGTTGTATCATCAGTGGCTACGCGAGTTGTGACTATACCTGCAGAGACAGCTATTAGGAGTGCTGGTACTTGAGCAACGAGGCCATCACCAATGGTTAGAATTGTATAGACTTTGACAGCACGAGCCATCTCCATGTTCTTCATCAGAACACCAATAGTAAGACCACCGATGATATTTATGAGGGTGATGATTATACCTGCAATAGCATCCCCTTTAACAAACTTCATAGCACCATCCATCGAGCCGTGCAGTTGTGATTCACGAGCGAGGGCAGAACGACGGCGGCGAGCTTCGGTCATGTCAAATGCACCTGCACGCAAGTCAGCGTCAATACTCATCTGTTTTCCTGGCATTGCATCGAGCGTAAAACGTGCAGCAACTTCAGAGACACGTTCTGAACCTTTTGTAATAACAAGAAAATTCACGAGCGTGATGATAAGAAAGACCACACCACCAACTACTATGTTACCTCCAACAACAAACTGTCCAAAGGTTTCAATGACAGCACCAGCGTGTCCATTGAGTAGTATCTGTCTTGTGGCAGCAATGGAGATGCCCAGCCGGAAAAGCGTAGTAATGAGCAATATTG
>JAEUQL010000268.1 GCA_016789295.1 Blastocatellia bacterium
TAACCGACTTGTAACCCCAGAAGACCTTCGTAATCGTCTGCTTAGCAAACTGGACGCAAATATCTTTTTGGGTCGTGGTCGTGATAAAACTATGGACGAAACTGCCTATCTGAGAGCTTTCAGTTCAGCTAATGCTGATAACAAGATAGAGAGAAGGAATTTTGGTTGGTTTTAGCATAGCTTAGTCCGATTCTTACTTAATGCCGTAGGCTTGCAAAGCTTGCGGCATTAAATTTTTTAGACCATTTTTCTGCAAGGAGAAAAGAGTGTCAGATATCAAAGAACTAATTCTTGCTGATGCCAAAATACGCAAAGAGCGTTACAGCGATAGAATGACGATTACAGAGCTAGAACTAGAAGACTTACCTTCTGGTCTTAAACACTACTCTGTAGAAGTTTATGGTCTTCACGGCTACCTTCCTATCAATTACTTGACTGTAGAAAATGACGAAACAGACTTCTATACATCACTTAGAAAAGGTGATTTTATCCGGTTGTTGAAAAGACTCTGTAGCATTGAGACTGACCGTTTTTCTGCTCTAGATATTGCTATACTCTTTCTTCTACTTGAACATCCTTCAAGAGATAGAAGAATTATTGAAAAAATTGAAGATATAGCTTTACCAGAGGCTATGAAGGAAAGTGATCGGCAAGATATAGCTCACGCTATTACTGCACCAACAAAGACATATGTTGATGGTGGATTGGAATGCTCTTTTGTCTGCTTAAATGTAAGAACTAGTGGAATTGAAAAGTATATTGTACGTATCTCTGCAGACTACACATTGAGCGGTGAAAGTGGCGAGCTTCTCCACTTTGGACATATCTCTAATTAAAACTTAAAGAGTTAAAGAGGCGACCACTTGATCGCCTCTCTTAACTTAAAAGATTAAAAAACAGGATATCTTAGGCTTCATTTTCTACTGTATCAGTCTGCTTGAAACCTGCTGAAAGTTTACCTACAAAACCGGCTGCTTTCTCAAGACCAAGCTCAACCAATAACTGTGAGTTTTTGACACCAAGTTTTGCTGCTATTGCTGATAATCCTGTCAATACACGCCTCAACTCCCAAGTTGATAACTGACTTGGATAGTCGGTTGACCAAGGCGAACGTAACAGCCTTGTGGGAATTTCACTGACTATCTGACCAAGTAGAGTCCTTGTCAGGTGCCAGTCAACATTGAATCCTTGGTTAACATCGTGTAGTACACCCAACAGAGTAAAAAGACTCTTACGAAACATCAGAAGCTCAGCAGGGAAACGCACACCATCCAAAATTAGGTTGTCAAGTAGCCTGGTCAAAGGCTCTAGCCTGACAAGCGGAAATGTTGGTAGACCGTCTATTACTTCATCAACACGCTTCCTTATTACTTCTTCGACGCCTTTTATATTCTTTTCGCTGCTGAGCTTATAGGTAGCTCTGAAAGCTCTCTCTTTGTCTTTTAGGATGAAACCAAGCATCAGTTGGACTATCTCTCCTCGATCTTCACGCGACATTGTACAACTGAGTCCCCAATCGAGAATTGCTAGTTCATCATTCTTTTCAGAATAGAAGACATTGCCAGCGTGTGGGTCGGCGTGAAAAAGTGCTTCCTGTCCAGAATAGAAGATGACCGAAAATATCATCTTGTCAATTATCAGCTCGGCAATCCTCTTGGCTTGCTCTGGATATTTTGCTGCTGCAGAAGTCACTTTCATACCATCAACAAATTCCATACCAGTTACAACTTTTGTTCTCATTGGTAGTAGTTCTGGTACACGAACATTTGCTTCTGAAAGGTAGAAGTTTCGAGCCTCTTCAAGCCTATTCTGCTCAATGGGAAGTTTTACTTCACGCTTGAAAAGCTCTCGCACTTCTCGCAAAACATCACGAAATCCCATAGTAGGCAGTCCATACCTATGTTTGTTGCGGTCAAAGTGTATTGCTAAAGCATCGAGAATCTTCAACTCTTCTGTCCAGTACTTTGCTATAAAAGGTTTGAGAACCTTGAAAACTCCACGCTTCTTTTCACCACTGTCAGAACGCCAAGTGAATGGCACTACTGCACAAACACTAGCTTCGGCCAAGAAGCGGTTTCCAAGCTTGATCTTGTACTTCGATATCTGGCTCTTCAACTCGCGGTGTACACACTCGAATATCGCTTCATAGGTTGCATCTTTGATGCTGTTTTCAAGTTTTTGAAGCCTTTTGCGAAACTCTGGGTCGAGATTGCGGTTGCGAGCAATAATCTGTCCAATCTTTTGCAAAGTGGGCATTCTGGTGATAAGTGTCAATAACCTCTCTTGAAGCGAAGCATCGAGTGGAAGCATCATCTGCTCTACTAGCTTGATACGCAAACGCTCACCACTGAGAAGCTTCAAGATAACCTCTGCTGCATCCATTACCATTTGACAGTACTTTTCGTAAACCGGAGGTACAAGCTGCTGTACTGGGATAAGTTCAAGTAGCAGTGCTACGATCTCTGTTCTCTTACTCTCAATATCGAGGTTCGCAAGCAAAGCTGTAAAACGCTCGCGTACAATTTCAGGCTCTGTTGTTCGTGACTCGTCCATCATCAGTGCCATCAACTCTTCTTGATACTCTTCAGGTGCAAGCGATAGCATCTGTAGAAAGACATTCATTGCACGATCTGTATACTCTGCCTTTGATATGGTCAAGTTGCCCTGCCTTTTCTGTTTTTGAGAATTTTTAACCATCTTTTTAACTCTCTAGACATAAGCACGAACCAAACTTTTTTTGTCTGGTTGTCGGACGTAAATTTTCAAAATTGCTAACATCTCTCTCGTGTCCCGGCTCGGCAACTACAGATTTCTAGTTTCTGTAGTCTTTTTAAAACGTAACCAGACAACTCATTATAGCCCGAAAAAATGGCACTTACAAGCTGAACCATGAGTCAGTTAATCAAGCCAAACTATAGATCTAGCTCGATTTCTAAGTATCTATCTGTTTACACATCGACTTAAGCCGACATTGCAAACATTTAGGGTTTATTCCTGTGCAGATATTCTTTCCAAATGGGACAAGTAGACGGTTTATATCTACCCAGTAGCGTTTTGGAAGCTTCTCTTCAAGTGCTGCAAGTGTCTTTTCTGGAGTCTTTGTCTCAACATATCCCCACCTGTTCGTAATTCGGTGAACGTGTATATCAACCCCTATAAAAGGCTTTCCACAACCTATGCCAAGCACCAGATTTGCACACTTCGGCCCTACACCATCTAGCGAGAGTAAGTAGTCAAGCTCGCACGGTAGATCCTCTCGCCCTTCACTCACTAGCCTTTCTGCTATTTTGTAGATCTGCCCTGCTTTTCTTTCATGAAAAGATGAAGAGTAGATGAGCCGTTCTATCCCTTCTCGCCCAAGCCGTACCATCTCAGAGGCTGTTCTAGCATTACCAAAAAGCTTTCTCGATACAGGCAACATCACCTCATCTTTTGTCCTTATCGAAATCATACAAGCAATAAGAAGTTCAAAGACCGATCTGTGACCTTCAGCAAAAAGCTCAAAAAGTCCAGCCTTCGGGTATAACTCTACTACCTCCTCCAAAATCTCAAACACCCTGTCTAGATCAAAAGGCTCTTTTTCTATCATTTTTAAGATCTCTAATTCAAAGCTTTATGTTCAAAACAATTACTGTAATGTAGATTGCCACTTTTGTAAGTTGCACTCAACGCCTTGTCGGCATCATTGGAATAAACACAGGGGTGATTTTTTGGCTGTGGATAACCCGCATCGATAGTGCTCAACGCCTTGTCGGCATCATTGGAATAAACACGCTCTATTGAGGTCGCAGAGCCAGCGACTAAAACCCGGTGCTCAACGCCTTGTCGGCATCATTGGAATAAACACGTTTTGAAGTCCTTTAGCTTGGGCTTCGATTCTGTGTGCTCAACGCCTTGTCGGCATCATTGGAATAAACACTGCTTGTAAGGTTTACAGTCTGAGGAATACCCCCCTGTGCTCAACGCCTTGTCGGCATCATTGGAATAAACACTATAGTTTTCTGTTTGCAGCTCACCTCTGAGCTGGTGCTCAACGCCTTGTCGGCATCATTGGAATAAACACGCCAAGGTTTTCAGATGGGCGTAACTATCCAACTTAGTGCTCAACGCCTTGTCGGCATCATTGGAATAAACACACGTTGGAAGCACCGCTTCCGTTATAACGCTACCATTGTGCTCAACGCCTTGTCGGCATCATTGGAATAAACACAAACTCTTCTTCTGCTTTAGCTTCATCTTTTCTAGGTGCTCAACGCCTTGTCGGCATCATTGGAATAAACACTCTAACAATTTCAGGATTTTGTTTTAATTCTGCCTGAGTGCTCAACGCCTTGTCGGCATCATTGGAATAAACACCTGATTAGATATTTTAATGATGGGGCGTTGTTGAGTGCTCAACGCCTTGTCGGCATCATTGGAATAAACACTTTTCTTTTCGCTTGCCAGAAAAACCACTTCCGAGTAGTGCTCAACGCCTTGTCGGCATCATTGGAATAAACACTAAATAAATCGAATCTTGGATTCTGAGTTTGATTACAGTGCTCAACGCCTTGTCGGCATCATTGGAATAAACACGGTAGTGGGGCTGTTAGGAAAGCCAAGGGCATTCCTTCAAGTGCTCAACGCCTTGTCGGCATCATTGGAATAAACACGGCTGAAAATAGCAGACGGTCATCACATAAACCACGTGCTCAACGCCTTGTCGGCATCATTGGAATAAACACTGTGGTCTTTTCTATCTTTATTAATTGAACAGTATGGTGCTCAACGCCTTGTCGGCATCATTGGAATAAACACAGCTTATCAGCTAAACCTTCTGTTTTCTAGAAGATCTAGACACTTTTGCGTAAACTCACTTTTTCTATCTTTACTTTGACTAGTTTTGAAACTTACTGCTTTGTAACTTATGTTGAATCTGGTAGTTATAGAATACAAGCATCTGCATCCAGATAAAATCACCATAAATTGCCTCCTTTCTTGAACTTAACTCTATTATTTTCTCCTTTGCCAAAAAACATTTTCAGGTGCTTGAGTTTTGATTGTCAAACAACATCAAACGATTTCTCGTTTTTTGTCCAAGATTCTGGTCGGTTATGGGTTGCTACCCTTTTTTCACAACTATCACAAAGAGGGATAATTAGTAGCCGGTCTTCTTGTGTCAGTATCTTTTCTATTTCCCATCGCAGCTTTTCTAACTCTTTTGTTGTTAATCGGCATCGAAATACAGAATACTGAAGGCTCCAACCATAACCATTTACTAGTTTGAAGACTTTTCTCCATCGTTTACTATCTGCTATATCGTAACAGATAACATACCAATGTTTAGACTCCATTTTTCTACCTCCTCTTAAATCTATTAAAACTACCTGAGCCTCAGCTTTGCAAAAAGACCACCTTCATTCATCCATTCTTTCTCAAGTAGTCTGACTTCAAGTTCCATCAGTCGCGAATAAGAAAGGGAATGACCTAACACAGAATGCTTCCATTGATCGGCTTTGCGACGCTCGTAAATACCAAAAAATTTCTTCTTGCCTGAATTTGAAAGCCAAACTTGACGACCTGCTATAACAAAGTCTTCAGCTTCATCCCACTGACGACGATTGATTGATCCAATGATTGGCAGGTCTACCATAACTACTCGAAACATCTCCATTAGATCGAGAGCCAATGGAGGAGCTTGTGTACGAGGCTG
>JAEUQL010000269.1 GCA_016789295.1 Blastocatellia bacterium
AACTGTAATCTTTCCATCTTTTAGAAGATTTAAACCACCGTCAGATGTTCCAATCCATATATTGCCTTTTTTGTCTTCTGCTACAGCTCTAATTAGGTTGTCAGACAATCCGTCTGCTTTTGTGTAAGAAGTGAAAAGTCCTTTCCTAAAATAGAAAAGTCCAGCACCTATGGTTCCTATCCAAAGACCATCTTTGCTATCTTTGAAGATAACATTTATTCCTACCTGTCTCAGTCTTTCCGGTACAGCTTGGCGTGTCAAGTGGCCATCTACAATCTTTTGCAAACCACCATCCTGCATTCCTACCCAAATAGTGCCATCTGCATCTTCACAAATGGAACGTACATAGTTGTTTACTAATCCCTGCTTAGTTGTGAAAGAATATGGCTTCTCTTTGTCAACATAACTGATACCACCTCCATCAAATCCTATCCACAACCTAGCTTTGCTATCCTCAAAAACTGTTTTTGCAGAAGACTTTTGTAATTCATTCTCCACAACATAAGAGAAAAACTTGCGATCTTTTAGTTGCTTTAGTCCATCGTTTGTTCCTATCCATAAACTACCTTCTCTGTCACTCCATATTGTACGTACTATTCCTTGGCTAAGTGCATGGCTTGGTTTGAATGTTAGAAATTGTCGATTACGATAGCAGTTAAGTCCTCCAGCAGCAGTTCCAATCCACAAAACACCTTCCTTGTCAACATGAAGTGTTCTTATAAGGTTATTGGATAAGCCTTCTCTGTAGTTAATCCATTGACCATTCTTAAAACAGGTTACCCCTTTTGTTCTATTTCCTATCCAGATAGTAGCTTCTTTATCTTCTACTATTGCATCTATTGAATCGTCTATTTCCTCAGACACAACAGCAGTAAATCTGTTATTTTCAAACTTGTTGAGACCCCCACCATCTGTACCGATCCAAATTACTCCATTACTGTCGCTACAAAAAGCTTTCACAGAGTTATTGGTTAATCCATTGGTAGTGGTGTAACTAGTAAATTTACCTTCTATAAATCTACTTATTCCGTGAGGAGTTCCAATCCATATACTTTTGTCTTTTCCTTCAACAATTGAATAGACTATGTTATCAACTAAACCAGATTCTTTTGTATAAGAGGTAAACTTTCCATTCTCTACACATATTAGTCCACCTCCACTAGTTCCAACCCACAACCTCTCTGCACTGTCTTCATAGACTACCGAGATGCTGTTTATTCGTATTTCTGGAGTAGTTTCTACATCAAAAACAGTGAATTGAATACCGTCAAACCTAACAAGTCCTTCGTAAGTTGCAAACCAAATATATCCATTCTTTGATTGTGTTACTGAAAGTACAGTACTTTGCGGTAAACTCTCTTTCCATTCATTTAAGTAGTATTGTTCAAGTGGTTTTTGTGGATCTAAAGCAAAAGTGGTACTAGCAAGACATAGAAACAAAATAGTCCCAGCTATTACACATCTCTTTTTGATACCTTTTAGAATCATCTGTGTTACAGTGCTCTCATCTTTAGAAGTATTAGCCACTTCTGAAGTTATGAAGAAGTCGGTTGGGTTTAGAGATACTTGCCGTTAATTACTTACGAATAAACTACATTTCCAAAGTCCCAAATCGAAACTATACACAAGATAGAAGTTTTTCACACTTACTACACATAAAAGTGTAGAAGCAGTAATGTTAGAAAAGAGCATTTGCACGTATGGTCTTGCGCCAAGTTGGCTTATACTAGCACAATTGCTTCTCAACAAGCATATAGAAAAAATATTTGACTGGAAAGACTGAAAGAGTTTGAGAGTGTGCCGACATTGCAAAAGTGGCAACATCGGCAGCAGACAATCTATAAGTTTGTGTATGATTCTGCTTCACCACGGGTAAGGCTAAGAGCAACTAGCTCTTTTAGTTTTAGTTGCAGATTCTCATCATCCGAGTCTGTTACCTCTATTTGTGGATGGAGCAAGACTTTCAATTCGGGGACTTTTACAGTAAGTTTGACAATAGGGTTGCTGTCGCGCTTTGTGTAAGAGAATCTGTCACCAGGATTTAAAAGCTTGGTATCAACTATCTCGGCCATCAAGTGTCTGCCCTTGTACCGAAAGCTGAAACTCTCACCTATCTCTACAGGCATAGTGGTCTTCCTTTCTAAATAAAATACAAGTGCATTTTTCAGAACTTGAGACCTATTATATCCGCCTGTTTCGCTTTGTCACTAGTCAACTGGTGCGCTACTACTCAAAAAGCTTGACGCATAGCTGCTTTGATCATCTATAGTCTAATAGGTAGGAGGTTATTCTATGAAAATCTCTCTGGTCATATCCTTATTAATACTACTGGGTTTTGCATCACTGACAGAGGCTCAAGAAAGTAGAGACTTCAGTGGAACTATCGAATCGGATGGTTTGACAAGAACTTTTACTGGCCACTTGCCACCATCCTTCGATCAAAGCTCCTCTTTTGCTCTAGTTCTCGCACTTCACGGTGGCGGTGGAGATGCCAAAGGGATGGCAGCTCTTACCGATTTCAACCGTGTAGCTGATCGTGAAGGCTTTATAGTTGTCTATCCAGAAGGTAACACCAACAACTGGAATGATGGTCGATTGGCAGAGCGCGATATTGCCAGAGTTGATGATGTCAGATTTATATCTGAACTGATAGACCTTTTTGTTGCAAGGTTCAAAGCAGATCCTACAAGAGTCTATGCTACAGGAATCTCCAATGGAGGGTTTATGGTGCAACGTCTTGCCTGTGAACTCTCCACCAAAGTAGCGGCTGTTGCTACAGTAGCAGCAACTTTCCCCAGAAACCTAGACATACCTTGCAATCCTCAACGATTCATCCCTGTAATGTTCATCCAAGGAACAGATGACAAGTTTGTTCCTATAGAAGGTGGAGAAGTAATAGGTGGGCGTGGAAAGATCCTATCACTACAAGAAGCCATTACAAAATGGGTAAATTTCAATCAGTGCCAGACGCTCACCTCTATTGCTGAAACAGATATTAGAGAAGATGGAACTCGTACAACTCGTCAGCAGCACACTGATTGCACAACAGGCAACCGAATAGTAGGTTTCATCGTTGAGAAAGGTGGGCATACTTGGCCTGGAGGACTACAGTACCTCCCTGTCTCAGTCATTGGCCTAACTAGTCGTGACTTTAACGCATCAGAACTTATCTGGACATTTTTTAGTGGTAGAGCTTTTGAGCTTCAACAACCGTTAGTCACCATAGACTCTGTAGACTACAACAGACCTACACTGACGATAAATGGGGTAAATTTCACAGGCAGTGTTGTTAAAGTGACAATTAATGGCCAGGATGTCTCTTCAAGAATAAAGTCACGAACAGCAAACTCTCTCACTTTGAATGGTAATAGACTGAGGCTTAATCTCCAAAATAGAGAAAATCAGATAAGAGTTATAGTTGACGCCAAACTCTCTAACATAATTACTCTAAACTTCTAGTCTTTCATTAAGAAGTAGCCTTTATGAGAAAGAGTGTCAACAACTACAGTGCCCTGGTCAGTATGACGACGATAAGTTGCCCCTTCTACGAGAATTTCTGAAGTAAATCGCTTGCTACTAACTATAGTTGAGTCAGGTCTGGCTCGCCATGGCAAGAGGCTATTTTGGCTGCTGAAAGAAGGTTCCCCCCAACCATAACCATCCAAACCAGAAAGAGTAGCAGTCCACCAAGCATAATCGCTCATTGCTTGGGAAAATCTATTCCTGCTAGTAGTTACTGCAAATATCTTTGTTCCAAACTGTTTACGGTATGTAGTAGCTTTGGCAGTTCTTTGATACCAAAGTTTAGCATCTTCATACTCTCCATCCTTGATCTGAAAAGATTCTAGCAAGTAGTAATCATTATTATTGGCTACAGTAGCAATCCCTTCGGGGTTTCCACCACCAGTAGAATTAAGAGCTACAACATTTGAACTGAAAATATCTTCAGGGTTGTAGGCATTGAGGAATGCCCCCAACTGGCGAGAGTGTATGTAACTGATAACCTGATTTTGACGGCTACGTGTTACTCCAAAATCGTATCCAGCTTCATCAAGAAAGATTCCATCAACACGCATCTCTATCCAAAGATCTATCCTTGATCTGATCTCGTCAAAAGAGAGTTTTTGAGAATTGCCCAGATCTACATAGCCAAAGATTTTCACAGAAGGGTTAACCTTCTTCAGTTGTGCAATGAGGCGTTTTGTATTGCGATGTTCTAATTGTCCAACACCAGGAGGCTGCCTATCTTGTCTTATATCAGGAAATTCCAGTCCATCTCCAAAAACAATTACATCGTAAAGAGAAAACGCTTTTAGTGCTGCTTTCAAGTCTCCACCAGCACTGTTGACAAGACTGGGATAGCCATAGAATATGGCCAGTTTTTCAGGCAGCTTAAAGCTAGTCTTCTTCTGTACCTCTAAATCTAGTGGTATCAAAAGACATAGAAAGAGCAGGAACATTAATTTCATACACCCTCAATTCTCGCGACTTTCTACCTTTTCTATAAAGTCGAAGAAAGCTTGCAAAACGGCTTCTGGATTTTCTATCTGTGGATAGTGTCCTATTTCATCAAGTACTAACAGATCTGGGTTTGGAATAATTGTTTTGTAGTGTTCCACCATATGCAGTCCTGAGACTGGATCTACAGGGCCATTTACGAGACGAAGTGGAACAGTAGTCTTTTGCATCGTTCCTACCCAACGACTTCTAAACTTCCTACGCTCAGCAATATAGTGCATCAGTTTATGAACTATAAACTTTCCTCCATTAAACTCTATCAATGACCAAAACTCTTTAAGCTCTTTCTCACTTGGCTTAGTCTTCTCACCAAAGATCTCAGAAAAGCTTTGATAGAAACTCTTTTCACTCAAAAGTCTGGCAACAAGCCCTCCTATGGGACTTGCAAGAAGTTTCTGTATAAGTCTTGGCCTGTGTGTTTCAGGAAAGAGTCCACCATTAAGAAACATGATCGATTTTATTGTAGTTCTGTAACCTTCTGCTTTACGCTCCTCATATCTGGCAAGAAGTTCTTGAGCCACTGTCACTCCATAATCGTGAGCAAAGATATGAAAATTTTTAACATTCAGCTTCTCCAGCAGTTCTTCGTGTATGTCTGCTTGGTCGGCAATAGAATAGTTATAGGAAGCAGGTTTAGCAGAAAATCCAAAGCCTATCATATCAACAGCTACGCACTGAAATTTCTGTACTAAAGCTGGCCATAACTTGTGCCAATCCCATGAAGCTGTAGGAAAGCCGTGTATCAATAGTATCGTGACACCAACACCTCCTGTGACATAAAAGATAGGACTACCTTTGTGGTTGAATCTTTTGCCTTTTGCTTTCCATTCTTCAATGTTCATAAAATCTCTTCTTCTGAAAATATTCTTCAAGAATCTGTTCATGCAGTGAAAACGCAAGTGGTTTGGGTTCTGTTACTATCTCGTACTCTGTAGTCTCCTCGGTAGGCGAGAAGGTTGGAAGTGTTTGAAAACGCCTTTTTTTTGCAAGCCCAAAGACAAGCAGTGTACCATCTGGAGCACTTAGAGCATTGAAAAGCTTCAATTCGCCTGGGTCAACATCTATACCCGTCTCTTCCATAAGCTCTCTTGTAGCTGCTTGTTGCCATGTTTCACCCAGTGATATAAATCCTCCTGGCAGAGCAAGCATACCT
>JAEUQL010000026.1 GCA_016789295.1 Blastocatellia bacterium
TCTTTTTTCACCTGACTACATAAGCGATCAAGGAATACTAGTTAATCTGATCCTACTTGGATGGTTAGAAGCTGGTGTTGCTTTCCAACGTACTCCAGAAGAGATAATACAGGTATATTCTATAGTCAGAAAACTAACAACCACAGAACTTCAGCAGTTTCATTACGATCAAAATAGACTCAAACTCAACTATTATTCTAGCCTGACACTGGCAGCAAGCTATATGGCAACTCCGCTACTACTTTCAATAATCGACCGGCTTGAGAAATTTGCCAGTAGTGAAGATTTGAGCCGATTATCACTGCTCAGAAAAAATATTGAATGGCAACAAGCAGTTGGAACAATAGGGCAAAAGAGATAAGTCTTCTTGCTGAGTAAACCTGCTGCCCTACTTCTAAAGACATTTAGTGTCGAGATATATCTTTACCTAATCCAGCCTTTTCAATAGCCCAAAGTGTGGATAAAAGAAAATAAGCTAGGCAATAAATTATTCCAGTATATAGAGTTAAGTTACTGCCTAGCTGAAAAAGTGCAACTTTGATTAGTAAATACTTGCTATTCTAATCCTCATCAAATTTTGTTTCAACATCAGTCTGATACTTTTTGTAGTCACTGTATTTGAAGATCGTGTCTTGGTTAAACTTAACAAACAGCAGTGCTTTAGCAGATATGTTGATTTCTGCATAGGATGGCAGCCATATCTCATCTCTAATTTTTTCTTGTTCAAACACAAAGGCTGTATTTGGTGAAATAGAAGCCAGCAAGCCTCCACCAATTTTGAAAGAGTCGAGGAATTTAGCTTCTAGCCTTACAATTTGTTTTGCCTGTTCATCAACAAAGAAAGTTCCAGCAAGTTTATTTATTATGTTTTCAGCACGGTTTTTTGGTTTGAAACTTTTGCGTGGTTCAAAGTCAAATGCTATCACTTCGTGGTCTCTAAAATTCTCTCTGCGTACAGAAGTCACTTCACTTGTCTGCAAGATAGCTAGTATATTGACTCTTTCATCATCATCGTCATCTTTCTTCTTCTTTTTCTGATTGTTTTCCCGTTTTTGCTGCTCTTTTCGTATCTCTGCAATCTCTTTTTCTACTCTCTTATCTTCTTTTTTGCGTTCAGACTCAGAAAGTTCTTTACCATTTTTGATAACCAGCTTTTCTACAAACTCTCTTGACACAGGAATCACATCATAAACATTTGTTTCTGTCTCTTTGATCTCTCCTTTGCCGTCTCTCTGGTTTGTAGTCTCGGTCTTGCGAAAGGTATAGAACTCACGTCTTTCTTGAACCTGCTTCTGATTGGCCATTACAGCAGTGAGTAACTGTTCAACATCAGGAAGGGTTTGACCTTCAGGCTGAGGAAAGAGGAAGGTTTTTTGGTCAACAGAGCGGTTGTAGTTGACTTCAGACACATTAAGCAGATACTCACCAACACTGCTTTTAATTCTTATTTGGAAAGGTTCTACAGTCTTTTCTACTTTGCGATAATCGCTAAAGACTATCTCTTCTGTAGAGTCGGATATTTGATATTGCAAGTTAATTGGCAGGTTAGAAGAAACGTCAAAAAATATTCTGGTGCTTGCATCAAGAAGCGAAAAGTCTACAGCAACAGCATCCTTGTTTTCGATGGTTGTCTTTTCAGCAAGCTTATTGCTGATCTTATATTTTGACAGGTCACGAAGCCTTGAGTTGAGAAGGATCGAGTAGAGTCGGAAATTCTTTTTTTCATCCCCTAGAACAGTCTTTGCGCCCTTGGAATCTTCTTTCCAGACAGACTTACCGTTAAAACATATTCTGTATTTTTCCTGCTGGGTAGTAAGCTCAAAAAGAAGCTTGTCTGGCTCGGAAAAAGTATAGCTAAAAGAGCCTGCTTCTTGTTCAACTGCTCCAACTTTTTGAGCAGTTCCGGTAATTAGTGTAGTTTTAAGTTTTTTTACAACATCTCCGCCAGTAGCTTTCTTGTATTTTTCTAAAACCTTATCGGCAGAGCCTGCAAAAGAGACTTCAACAGAAATAAGTAGTATAAAAAGCAAGAGTAGTAGCCGTTTCATTCTAGACCCCTTAATAGTCTCTATAATCTGTAGCTTCTATTTTTAACGTTCTGACAACGTCAGAAATTAACACCTCTGTTCAGAAATTTCCCTGAAAAGGTACGGGTTGTCTTGGTTTGATAGCAGCAGGTAGATGAATAGCTTCTGTCTGAAGTTGCTAAAAAATCTATCCTGTTATGATAACCTTTCATCCTCAAATAGATAATATCTGGTAGGTTTTGATGGACATATTCTTTAGTTCCCTTCTTTTGATAGTTGTAACAGAACTTGGGGATAAGACGCAGTTGCTATCTTTTGCACTGGCCTCAAGGTTTCAACGTCATTGGTCTATACTTGGAGCGATAGTTGTAGCAACAATAGCAAACCATTTAATTGCGGCATTTGCAGGAGATTTTATAGCCAAGTTGCTTTCACCTAATCTACTTGCAGTTTTAGTTGGTGGGTCTTTTATAGGCTTTGCTATTTGGGCACTACTACCAGAAGAGGAGGAAGAAGAAAGGATCTCCGACAGGTTTGGACCTTTTTTAACCACACTACTACTGTTCTTTCTCGCAGAGATGGGAGACAAGACGCAACTGAGCGCAGCAGCACTTGGAGCCAAATTTCAGAAACCTTTTCTAGTAGTAGCTGGAACTACTTGTGGAATGATGTTAGTCAACGGCCCATCGGTCTGGCTTGGTAAGAAAATACACAAATTGATTCCAGCCAAAGCTATAAAGTTTATTGCCGCAACTATCTTTCTGATTTTCGGACTCCTAACTCTTGCTACACTGTTGGTAAGGTAAAGGGTTCCAACTTTTGTCTTACTGTCTTAGGAGAGAGAGCATCTTTTCAAACTCTTTTGGAATAGGAGCCTCAACACTCACCGAAGTGTGCAAGAAAGGGTGCTTAAACTCAAGTCTAGCAGCGTGAAGAGCAAGCCTATCATCTTCAGAAAATTTCCCAATACGGTTATAGATTGTGTCAGCAACTACTGGATGGCCAACGTGCGCAAGGTGAACACGTATCTGGTGAGTTCTTCCAGTAACAGGCTCAACCGATAGAAGTGTATGTTTTTTGAAACGCTCAACTACTTGAAAGTTGGTTATAGATTGTCTGCCTTGAATTCTGTTAACCGCCATTAGCCCACGGTGTTTTGGATGTTCTGCAATCGGCTCGTTAACAGTAAAATTGTCCTTTGCCAAAACACCATCAACAAGGGCATAGTAGAGCTTGGAGACTTTGCGTTCTTCAAATCTTTTAGTCATCTGGGCAAGAACAGGACGGTTCTTGGCAAGTAGTAGCAGACCACTGGTTTCGGCATCTAATCTGTGGATATTTGCAATAAATCTCAGATGACGTCTTCTAGCCCAAGGAACACCTTTTTCCAAACCTTCTCTCAACATCAGCATAAGATTTCTACCTGTCTTGTCCCAGTGTGCAGGAGCGACAAGTAGACCTGAAGGTTTATCTATGGCCATTAGATATCTATCTTCATAAAGCACTTTCACGGTGATTGAATTTGTTAGACGCAAAGTCTCAACATATTCTTTCTTCTTATCTATCTGAGCTTCACTTTGAACCATTCTGTCTCTTATTTCTTACCTTCTGCAGGCTTTTCTTCTTTCTCTTCTATGCGAAAGAGTTTTAAGGCATTGTTACGGATTATCAGTTGAAACTCTTCAGGTTTGAGAGAGTATTTAAGGGCGTTGATCATTTTGTAATAGAAGTCGTAATGATAGCGACCAAAATATGTTGCATCACTGCCAAAAACTATTCTCTCAGGGCCAACTGCTTCGAGGGCTTCTTGAATAGAGACAAGGTCAGCTTGAGAAGTCTCCAGATAGATTATTGCGTCGTTTTTCTGTTTTGCAGTCTTTGCTATTGCAATAGCATCCTCGTGATCTGTACCAAAGCCCATATGGAAAAAGACAAAAGGGACTGTTGGGTATTGGCGAGCAACTTCATAAAGTACTTGTGGATTTGAGTTTGCAGTTTTTCCACAATGAAAAAGTGCAGGAACTTTATACTTTTCACACAGTTTCAAGTAAGGTGCTACAGAAGAAGATTTTGGCGAAAAATGGTTAAAGTCAGGATGAAACTTTATAGCAAGAAACTTCTTGTCACGTAGAAAAGGCTCTATGTTGTCAGCACTGGCACCTTTGGCCCCAGGTTTTGCCCAGGCTACAGGTTTGAGCTGTGGATTTGCAGCACAAACACGTGCAGTCTCTTCATTGATAGTAACTTCATCAAGGTTCGCAGTTGTGCCAGGAAGATCTGCACCATCAATGTTGGAGATTAGTGCATAGCGAACATAATTCTCTTTGAGGTTGGTTATAAGATTTTCAGTACTAAGGTCAAAGCCTTTAAACTTGCCTATGTGAGCATGAATGTCTATCAGACCTGCTTCTTTAAGTCTTGGTGGACCTTGCCTAGCTCTTTGAAGACGAGAGCAGGCTATTGACCCCGTAGATAAAAAGATACCTAACAGTAGTAAGAAGGTTAGTAACTTTAGTCGCCTATTTAGAAAGCTTTTCATGACTATCTCTAATTTTCGTGAGTTTAGAAGACTATTACAGCCTTGAGAGTATCGCCCACTTCGGCCATTTTAGCAAAAGCTTCAGAAGTCTGCTCTATCGGATAGCGACCTGTGATGAGTCTATCGGCTCTAACAACTCCTCTAGATATAAGGTCGAGAGCTTCGCGTGTGTCGTAAGGACCACAAGAGTAACTTGATACAATCGATATCTCATTAAAGTATAGGTGGTAAGGCTCTACTTCAAGCTTCTCTCCAGGAGAAGACCCCATAAAGAAGACCACTGTACTCCCTTTTCCTGCACACTCGATACCAAGCTTCATCACTTCTGGTTTTGGTGGACCAACCACGACGATGTCAGCCATTTCGCCATCTGTAAGCTTTGATACAGCTTCGCGAAGGTCTTCTTTGGAAACATCTACAACACTATCTGCACCAAGTTCAAGAGCCTTTTTGCAACGCGAATCGACTAGGTCAGCCCCTATTATTTGCGATGCTCCATAATGACGAGCAAGGACAACATTGAGCTGTCCCATAATTCCAAGCCCTATCTGTAGAACCCTTTCACCACCAGACATGGCAGCTCTTTTGAAAGACTTGACTGAGCAAGCAGTCGGCTCTATCAGAGCACCATCTTCATAAGAGACATTGTCAGGAAGTTTCAAAGTATCGTTACGAAGGTTTATCTCTGGAACAAGAAAGTATTCTGCAATTCCGCCTGGAGATATGGAGCTTCTCTTCCAAGTTTGACACATCGAGAAGAAACCACGCCGACAGTTTTTGCATACAAAGCAGGGCGCGTGGTGATGAACAAAGACTCGATCACCTACTTTGAAGTCTCTGACTTCACTGCCTACAGCAACAATCTCTCCCGCAGGTTCATGACCAAGTACTATGGGAGCCTTCTTTTTGATATACCAAGGGGTTACATCTCCAGAACAGATGCCGCAAGCTCTTACTTTTACTAAAGCTTCTCGTGAGCCTACGTCGGGAATAGGCATCTGCTCTATTCTGATGTCATTGAAATCATAGATGCGAGCTACTTTCATTGCAGTCAACCGCTTTTAAGCTACAACTGTTAAGGGATCACAGCATACTTGATACAGTCTCCTCGTTGAAGTAAGGAGAAGACTTCGTGTAGCTGGTTTAGTGGAAATTGGTCAGTAATAAGGGATTTCCCCATAAGCCTTCCATCAGAGAGCAGTTCATATGACTGCTTCACAGCAGCACGAGTTAGATGAAAAGGGCTTCGAATAGTTATCTGGTCATAATGCAAGCGGTGTGTGTCAAAAGTGACGGTCGAACCCTGTTTGCATCCGCCAAAGAAAATAACCTCTCCACCACGCCGTACCATGTTTACAGAAGCCTCCCAAACAGGAGGTTGTCCAGTACATTCAATTACTAGGTCAGCACCCCGCCCATCTGTCGCCTCAAGTATCGACTCTCTGTAAAGACCTTCGTTTACATCTACCACTTTGTATGCACCAAGTTTTTTTGCAAGCTGGAGTTTGTATGGCCTACGGGCAAGTACAATAACTTTTCTAACACCAAAAGCGTGTAGTGCCAGCAGATGTAGTAACCCTATTGCACCTGCTCCTATAACAACTACAGTGTCATCTTCTTTCAGCTTTGGAAGGCTTAAGCCATGTAGTACACAAGCGAGCGGTTCAAGTAAAGCAGCTTCTTGAAATGAAAGGTTGGCAGGCTTTTCAAACATATTTTGTGAAACAACTGGAGCAGGTACTCTTATGTACTCTGCATATGCACCCAGTGCATAGTTTGCCATAGCCCCATCACAGATGTTTTCTTGGCCTCTTTGGCAGAAGTAACACTGGCCACAAGGACCCGATGGGACTGACATTACTTCATCGCCTTCTTTGAAATTTTTAACACCTTTGCCAACTTGGGCTATTTCACCGGAAAACTCGTGACCAAAGAGTGTAGGGAGTGGAAATTTTGGGTGGCCACGCAGAAAGGTCTTTAGATCGGTTCCACAAGTAAGAGCTGCCCGAACCTTCACAACTACTTCACCTGCACCTGCCGTTGGTGTTTCTACCTCTCTTAGCTCTATCTGACCAGGCTTAATTAATAAGTTTGCCAACATAGACTTAGCCTATTCAAAAGCATTCAATAAATCAACCAAGCATAGCTGAAGACAGTAGACTTGGATGGTAAAGATGAAAGAAGCAAAAATAATACTACATATAATAGAAATTTGACTGGAGAGATCGCCGAAAATGCCTCGAAAGGAGTTTACAAAGAGTTTTCCCTATTCTAGGTCTTGCTGTTCAATAAGTACAAGTTGTAAGATAATCAGCAGAAAAATTACTGTAGATAATTTCAATAACCAGTTTTTGGCCAGAGAAGTTTGGTAGTCTCATGGTTAGTTTAATGTTTGTTTCCCTTTCGGGAGCCGAAAGAGGAAAAACTTATATATTCGACAAAGAGGCAGTAGTAGTAGGAACTGACAGTTCCTGTGATTTACGCATAGGCAGTGATCTAGACGAGGAAGATATAGTTGTAGCCGAAATTCTGCGTCGTCCCACAGGTTTTGAGCTTACTCATCACGACCATGCTTTCACTATTTCCATAAACAACAATCAGCTCACCAAGTTGCCTTCAGGAGACACGGTTGAGCTTCAGGACGGTGACCTTATAGGTTTTCGCAGAAGCAATTCCAAAGAGACCCGCTATTCACTTCACGTCATAGAAGACAAATCCTTGGTTCCTGATGCTCCACAAAATCTTCAGATGCACCTTTTTCCTGAAGTGGACACTGTGGGCCACATACACCCACTTACTGCAACACGTTTTCTGAAAGGGCTTGCCACAAGTCTCTGGAGTGAAATCCCTAGACGCTTCAAAATGCTTACGCTCTTTATAGCAGGCTTTCTGCTTGTAGGTTTTGCTTTCTCCCTTGTCTATATACTCTATGAGATCAGCAAACAATGGGACTCTATAAACGATCTCAATATAGAGAAAGAGCGCTATGAACAGAAGATCGAGAAACTTCGAGCAGAGAATGAGAAACTGCGCGAAGGCTGGAAGCGAGAAATAGAGAGAATAAATTCTGCTCAAAACATTACAGAAGCTTACAAAGGCGGTGTCTGTCTAATTCAAGGGCTTTACACATTTATAAACCCTGCAACAGGAGCAAAGCTCCGCTACTTAGACAACAGCTTTAATAACAGCCCCATGATAGACAATCGTGGACAGTTGAATGTAAGCTTTGACGGCACAGGAGCCGTCTTTTATGAAACCTTTTCAGGCACAGGCTTTGTAATTGAAGAAGGAAAGGTACTCACCAACAGACACGTTGTTCAACCATGGTGGCAGGATGAGCTAGACAGAATAATCATCAATCAAGGTGGTAAAGCAGAACTCATAGAGCTTTATGCTTTCTTCCCTGGTACAAAAACACAATTCAATCTGAAAGTTGAAAAGCTCTCAAGCCAATACGACCTAGCCTATTGCTCATTTAACCAGGATTCGGATGTAGCCATTCCTGTTCTTCCTATTGATCCCACAAGTCAAGCTGCTGCAGTAGGGCAGCGCATAGTTGTACTTGGCTATTCTACTGGAATAGAGGGTCTTATACAGAGGTTGGATGACAAGATCAAAGCCCAAATAATGCGTAAAGCTTTCACACCCGACGAACAAGTACAAGAGGTAGCACGTCAGGGACTTCTCTACCCACTCACCACACAAGGCCACATAAATGGTTTGAATGCAGGCCGCATAATACACGACGCAGAGACTTCTGACGGTGGATCGGGCAGCCCCATATTCAATAGCGATGGAAAAGTTATAGGAATCAATTCAGCAATAACAGTTGGCCCGCGTGGCCCTGTCCGAGGATCAAATCTTGGGATTCCAATACTTTTTGCTATAGAATTGATAAATCCGGACAAGCACAAAGCAGAAGCAAACTGAAATCTCGTTCTATGAATATTAAAGACTAAGGAGTGTAAGATGTTCTGTCCAGGTTGCGGCAAAGAAGAACAACAACCAAGTCAATTTTGTAGAGCGTGCGGAACAGACCTACGCACTGTTAGGCTCTCACTAGAGAAAAATGACTCTCTAACTGCCTCAGCAGTGAGTGCACGCGAAGAGATCGGAAGAGCTATTGCTTCACGACTTCAGCAGATAGAAAAGACAAAAGACTTGAAAAAAGTTGTTGAAGAAGTGCTACCAGAAGTTGAGAAGTTTCTCGAATCACCAGAAGAACGACGGCTCAGAAGGATAAGGGCTGGAATAATCACTGCAGCAATAGGCTTTGGAGCTACAATACTTATGCTCTTAAATCCAGGTATGGACCTGCCTTTCAAAGCTGGATGGCCAGCAGGTCTACTAGTATTTTTTATAGGGGTTGGTGTGGTTATTAATGGGAAGTTCTTCACTGTGCCTTCTAAAGAAGTTCCTAGTAGGCCAGAAAACCTTTTCTCACAAAACTTCTCTGATCAGAAAATTAAAGTGAATACTCAAGAGCTTCAAGATTCCGAAAGGTTTTTAACCCCACCTCCATCTGTAACAGAGAATACTACTCGTGAACTTCCAATAAACAGAGCCAAGATACCAAACAAAGCTATGGAGTAGAGCTTTTATGAAACACTGGAGTGCGTTTGTTTATAAATGCACTCATGCCTTCACGCTGATCTGGGTGAGAAAACCTAAGAGCAAAAGCATACTTCTCTATCGTTTCAGCCTGCTCTTTGCTGAGCCTGCTGGCTCGCTCGGCTACATCTATTGCTAGTCTAATAGCAGTGAAACTGAGATTGTCTATATCGGCCATTTTCTGCTTAAACTCTTGCAAGGTCAAAGTATCGTTGACAAGACCTAGAGAGAGGGCTTGTTGAGATGAGATATCTTGTTGCAGTAGCATCAGTTCCATTACTCTTGCGGTTCCTATGCGTCTGGTCAAGTGATATAGTCCTGTGGTGTCTATTGGTTCATCTGTTGTAAATCGGAAAGTAGTTGTAGGAGAAGCAAATATTAGAGGAGCAAAGGTTACTGATAACAATTCTTCAAACTTTATACTCTCACTGTTAATAAAGACTGCTAGCACATCTTTCTCAGTTATGCCTGTCAGTTGGTCAAGTTCAATCGGTTTGACAACTAGCCCTTCAGAGCTATTTATGGAGAAGTTAAACATTAGAAATATTTTTTAAGCCGTAGAAATGTGTTTCCAAGCATTTCTGGCAAAATTCTGGTTTCTCCTATTACCGAGGTAAAGTTTGCATCCCCAAACCACCTGGGTAGTATGTGCATGTGCAGATGTTCTGCTACACCTGCACCAGATGCTACTCCAAGGTTCATTCCAAGATTGAAGCCATCTGGTTTGTACTCTTGTTGTAAAACAGCCTGACATTTTTTGGTCAGATCCATCATCTCATCGCTTACCTCTTTTTCAATATCAGAAAATGAAGAGGTATGCTGAAAAGGTATCACAAGTAAGTGGCCACTAGTGTAAGGAAAAATGTTAAGAACAATATAGTTGAAACAACCCCGATAAACAATGAAAGTCTCTTCGTCTCGCTCCTCTTTCGGCAGGCGGCAGAAGACACATTCGTTATACTTCTTTTCTTTTGCGATATATTGATATCGCCAAGGACTCCAAAGATGATCCATGGTTTTTGTAAGCTCTGGGTCTACAGACCCAGAGCCTCTAGTGATACTAACCACCAAAAGTGATCTTTGCTACTTGCTCGAATCTCTTATTTACCACTTCCCAATTGACATTGTCCATAAAAGCTGCAACGTAGGATGGAACATCGGGTCCAAATTGTCTTTGATAAGAGTGTTCATACATGTCCATTGCTAGTAGCGGTCTTCCTAGAGCATAGTTTACAGAGTGATCGGCTTGCCAAATGTTATGTAATGACCCATCTATAAGTGAGTACGTGAGCACTACCCAACCAGAACCACCAGCTAGTGAAGCACCAGTACCTCTAAACTCAACTTCCCAGGCTTCAACAGTACCCCAATTGGCTTTGATAGCATCAACAACTTTGCCTGCAGGCTTGCCATCACCACCAAGATTATCAAAATAATGTTCATGAAGAATAACTGAGTTTGCTGCAATTATCTGCTCGCGCTTGAGTCCAGCACGTACAAATGGTGCAGAATCTTTTGTTAGTGAAGCCAAGTTCTCTTCAATCTTGTTCAGTTTTCCAACTGTACCAGTGTAGTTTTTTCCGTGATGGTTTGTGATCATTACTGCATCAAGGTTCTTTAGCTTTGCAGGGTCATATGGAAGCGGTTTTGGTTTGTGTGCTCCTGCAAACGCCGGTGGGCGCGAAGGAGCAGCAGCTTGTCCTTGAATATTTGCCCAAGCAGTTGTGCCTGGAATAGCTTCTGAAAGTGCAACACCCACTGTTCCTACAGTGAGTGTCTTCATTGCATCTCTTCTGGTAACCATTTTTTCCTCCAGTGATCTCAATTCTTTATTTTATTTGTTAGATAATAGCAAAAGAGCCTGAGAATGCTCCCAGGCTCTTGAGACAAAGATTTATACAGCTAGCAGGCTTTAACAATAAGTCTATAGGTTCTACTTCTCATCCTGATCGTTTGATGAACCGAGACTTGAAAACTGCGCTATCTCGCCCAAAGATGCCACAACATCCTGGTTTTGATAGTTGCTTATGTCTTCTGGGTCATTCTCCTTGCCTACTGCACGAGCAGAAAGACCTATCTTCTTCTGAGACTCGTCAAGTTTCAAGATCTTGAACTGCAACTCTTGACCAACCTGAACGGCTGCCTCTGGTTTCTCTACACGTTGATCGGATATCTCAGAGACGTGGCACAAGCCCTCAATGCCACCTTCTAGCTCAACAAATGCACCAAAGTTTGCAAATCTTGCTATTCGTCCTGTAACCGTGTCTCCAGGCTTGTGTGTCTGGAAGAACTTGTCCCAAGCATTTGGCTCAAGATCTTTTATAGACAGGCTGATGCGTTTGTTAGCTGGATCGATGGTTGTCACTACTGCTTCAACCGTCTGACCCTTCTTGAGTACCTCTGATGGATGTTTGACGCGCTTTGTCCAAGAGATGTCTGAAACGTGTACCAGACCATCTATACCTTCTTCTATCTCAACAAATGCACCAAAATCAGTAAGATTCCTAACTTTACCGTGCACTCTTGATCCTATGCTGTAACGGCTGGCAATGCTGTCCCATGGGTTGGGCATTGCTTGTCTGAGTCCAAGGCTGATCCTTCGGTTCTGGCGATCTATGTCTAAGATCACTGCATCTACTTCTTGGCCAGTCCCAACCAACTTCTTCGGATTCTTTGCACGTTTTGACCAGGTCATTTCTGAGACGTGCACAAGCCCTTCAACACCTTCTTCTATCTCAACGAAGGCACCATAGTCAGTCACAGATACTACCTTGCCCTTGACTTTGGCACCTATCTCATAGCGTTCGTGTACCGTGTCCCAAGGGTCTGGGAGAAGCTGTTTGTAACCAAGGCTTACGCGCTCTTTGTCTCGATCAAACTTCAAGATCTTAACTTGGATAGTCTCGCCTACTTTGAAGACATCGTTTGGATTCTGCACGCGACCCCAAGATATGTCTGTCACGTGCAACAGACCATCTATGCCGCCAAGGTCAACAAACACACCATATTCGGTAATGTTCTTTACCTTTCCTTCCATTACAACATCGTCATCAAGTAGATCAAGAGTACCAGATTTGACTTTTGTGGACTCTTCCTCAAGAACGACTTTGCGCGACAGCACTATGTTTGAACGGCGACGGTTGACCTTAAGAACCCTGACTTCTATCTCCTTGCCTTTGAGTACATCAAGATTTCTTATAGGCTTGACATCAACTTGACTTCCAGGGAGGAAGCCACTTATTCCGCTAAGGTCAACTTTCAGACCACCCTTTATCCTCTCAACAACTCTGCCACGTAGTGTCTCCTTGCTGTTATGAGCTTTCTCTATGGCATCCCAACGCTGCAAGTGTACAGCCTCGGCACGCGATAGCTCTACATAACCTTCAGGGTTCTCAAGCTGTTTGACCATTACGGCTATCTGATCGCCTGGTTTGACAGAGATAGTTCCATCGAACTCTGTAAACTCTTCTTTTGGCACTATTCCTTCTGACTTAAAACCGATGTCTATGATAACGCCACGATCAGAAACTGTTATTACACGACCGTTTACAATCTCCCCAGGGGTGATTGTCGATTGTGACTCGAAATTCTCTAACAGGGCACCGAAGTCTTCACTGCTAGCAGTCGAGTTTTGTGCGGTTTTATTGTTAACCTCTTTCTGGTCGGACTTCTCCGCGACTTCAGTTCCGACCGGGTTTGGGTTACTTATCATTAACGTTTACGGCCTCCTAGCGACTTATGCAATAAGCTGGTGCAAATAGGTATGCTAAAAAATATAGTTTTGAAATTTTAATTGATAGTGAAAAGATATGATTACCTAAGTCTATTCTACTTTCAAGATAACCGAGCTATTTTAGCAGCTAAAACAGCACTCACCAACCTGAAATCACCTAGAATCCGGAAGTTGCCTAAAGTTATCAACCAACCCCTCTATTTCTACTGTTTCTGAGTATCACCTCACTGCTACTGGTCGCTACTCGAAATACCTACAACGTTTCTGATGATATTGCCCGAAAGCAGTTAGAGCAGAAAACCAGCAATAGAAGTAGGTGAGTTGATCAAGGATATCCTTTCTAGAGACTCAGGGTAGCAAAGTCTACAATCGGCTAAATAGACTTGTCAAGCTTTAATTCGGTTTTACATTTAGTTTGACCGAATAAAACCTGCTGCAAGCTATCGCGCTTTAGCGCGGGTAGATAAGGTGGGTTTGTCTTAGGCTTTAGCCATAAATTTTGATTGCTATGTAAAAGAACAAAGCTTATACTAGGTGAATTTCAGGCGAAGATACGGCCCAAAGGATTTACACCTTAGCGGTTCGCGCTTGTTTCTGATAAGTAAGTATTTTGCCTTTAGGCTATCAGACTTGCGGGCTGCCATAACTCATTGAGTTAATAGTTGAGTTATTTGGTCTTACTGTCCCTCTACGCGCACTCTCCCGTGTTGATGATAACTTCACAATTACCATATTTGCTTTTTATCATTCTTTCTTTTATTTTGTCTATACTTTCTTCTTATTTTTTCTGTTTTTTACCCGGCGATGGCTTGCTTAACTCGGCTCTAAAGAAGCCCAGACTGCGCAATCCTAAGGAGGTTCAAAGACGTACAAAAGCTTCCACATATCCACTCTTGGGCAGTTGTGCTGGATTGGCAAAAACAGCCCTCCAGCGATTCAGTCCAATAATTCCATCTGCATAGTCTATATCAGATATCTGACTTTGGTGACATCTGATAGCCTCTATCTTCCTATCTTTATACGAACTTATATCTTCACATCTATCCCAAGAAGGAAAAAGCCCCCAAACTTCATAAGCCCAGATCGTAACACCACTAACTCTCTTTGCTACATCCATTACCAATCTTCCAGCTATCCTGTGAGTAGGATGTCTGTCTAGTTCTGGATGAGGAAGGTATATCTCTTTTGGATGATGAGCTGAGATCACTTCTGCAACCTTCTGTTCAGCAACAGATCGGTTTAAATTGGAGGTTAGATCGTGTAGTTTGAGGTAGTAAAGAACCTCGATGCCTAATATATAATGCGCTTTAGCTACTTCTCTTTCTCTGATTTGTGCCATCTCTTCATCTGAGCAAGAGAAAGAGCGTGGTGATCTACGTCCATCTGTAAGGACTAGCGATACAACTTTCTTACAATCACATATAGCTTTTGCAATAGTTCCACCCATTCCTATCTCTGCATCATCAGGATGTGGAGAGACCACAAGTATTGCTTCATCTGTAAACGCTCTGTTCATAAAAATTCATTTAGTTATTGATTCAGTATCTGTTGCTGTCGAAAGAGTTTACCATTATATTATGCCATCTATATATCGTGTATATCCTGACTGTGTGTAAATCCCGATGTGTATGTGTATATCTATAAATCCAGAATAGAGAGGCAAGAAGATGTCAACAAAAGAACTCGAACGGCTCAACACTAAGCTGGCCTGGCCAACATCATGGAAGCGATGGGGGCCATACGTCAGTGAAAGATCTTGGGGCACGGTTAGAGAAGACTACAGCCCGGATGGCAATGCGTGGGACTATCTTCCTCATGACAAAGCACGTAGCAAAGCTTACAGATGGGGAGAAGACGGAATTGCTGGAATATGTGACCGGTATCAGTTGATGGTCTTTTCACTAGCTCTGTGGAATGGGCGTGACCCCATTCTCAAAGAACGCCTCTTTGGCGTTGTCCCTTCTGAAGGTAACCACGGAGAAGATGTTAAAGAGTACTATTTCTATCTTGACAGTACTCCTACACACTCATACATGAAGATTCTCTACAAATATCCACAAGATGAGTACCCTTATTGGGATCTCATCAAAGAGAACCAGCGACGTGCAGGACGTGGGATGGAGTATGAACTTCTCGATACTGGAATTTTTGACAACAACCGCTATTTTGACGTTTTTGTTGAATATGCTAAGGCTTCGCCTGAAGATATCTCGATCAAAATAGAGGTTTTCAATCGCGGCGATAATGATTCAACCATTCATATTCTTCCACACCTGTGGTTTAGGAACACTTGGGCATGGGGCCAGACACCTAGCCCCGAACCACTCATCAAACCTGGCCCCACAGAGGCTAACTTCTTGACCCTGTACGCTGATGACTCTTCAGCAGAAATGCTCAAAAACCTTCCTTTTAGCTACAAGCTTGGCCCTCGCTATCTCTATGCAGATGCAGGAGGTCAACTACTTTTTACAAACAACGAGACCAATGCTGAGCGTGTATATGGTTCACGGGCAAGCAGTCGCAGCCGTTATACAAAAGACGCATTTCACAGATATATCATTCAGGGTGAGAAGGAGGCGGTGAATCCAGAGCTTTTTGGCACAAAATCTTGCATACATTACAAACTAGAAGTACCAGCTCACAGCTCTGTAACGGTTCGTTTAAGGCTAACACCAGATAAGTTAGTAGATCCTTTGTCGAGTGTTGATCAGACAATTGTTACACGCAAAAAAGAG
>JAEUQL010000270.1:0-5419 GCA_016789295.1 Blastocatellia bacterium
CATCTGGATTGTGTGGCTTTCCAGTAGTTGGTGAAGTTATCAAAACTTGCACAGTCTTTGGTTTATCACTGGAATTCTTTAATGTGTAATCAACATTATATGTTACACCATAGTTTGCTTCATTGGTAGGAGCTGCTTGTCCAAGTGGAAGAGATTCTTTGACTCCAGGAATAGTTATTTTCTCATTGGTGGTTGGGTTTGGTAGTACATTTGATATCTTGCCGCTTTCATCTTTGAAGCCAGCATTTTTGTTCTTGGTAGAAAGAAGTAGCTGGCCTTTGGTTACTCCATCACCAATCTCTATTGTCGAAGCAGCCCTGAAGGAACTTCCGTTCTTGATCACACCATTTGGACGACCCAAGAAGTCGGATCGGCTGATTCCAGCAAAATCACTCTTGCCATCACCCCTCTTAATGACACCTGCTGCTGGAAGGCTAGTAAAGTTTTTCAACTGATCGGCTGTCAGAGTCTTTTCAGTTGCTACTACACCAATACTGAACTTGTTTTCTGATGACTGGGTCTGTCCTGCAGAAGTAGCCTTGATGTCGAGCAATGAGAAAACTTCTGCACCTGGATTTTGATAGAGATCAGAAAGAATGACTGTTTCACCAGGCTTGATCTCTCTTGTTATAGTTCTGTAGCCATTCTGTCCTTCTTCTTTGTTTATGTAAGACTGTGCAGCGATTGCTTGTGGCCCACGAAACTCTTGATCTTTGGGAGGGTTATTTGCATAACCTTCTGGAATTCCTAAAGTGTTTTTACTCCCTTTCATATATTGAACACCACTGGCATTAATTTTAATTGGATGGTTCGATTCATTTTTGATTACAACTTGAAATCTTTGAGGTTTGCCAGTTCCGTTCTGTGCCAGAGTATAGCTTCTAGCAGAGTTTGTGAAAGTATACTTGTTTGGAGCATTTCCTTGTGGATCTCTTCCTTTGACACTTCCAATGGTAGAACCCAGAACTCCTCCAGAAGAGAATGTTTCTGGATTGTCCACGATAAATAGATCTGGAGCCTTCGGATCAAAACTTCCCTCCACAGGCTTCAATTTGTTTGTTGGTAGTGCATCTTCTACTGTAGCACTTGCTTTTGGATCAACTTTCACTGGAGATGTGACAACTGGTGGTTTGGGGGTTGGAGATGAAGGACTTCCAGCCGCTTTCTTCAAAGCATTCAAAGTCATTTCTCCAACCATTCCATTCTGAACTATATTGTTTGCTGCTTGAAATTCTTTAACAGCCTTTTCTGTGGTATCTCCGTATACTCCTGTCTGTCCACCAGAACCAAACCCTAGCATTTTTTGGAGTTCTTTCACTGCTGCTCCACTATCACCTTTCTTGAGAGGCCCTTTATCCTTGATCTGCTGTTCAATCACCTTCAGGTCTACACCTTCTACAGTTGGCTTGACAGTCTTTGTGCTAGCTTGAGGTGTTGCTACTCCAAGTTGGCTTCGTAAAAACTGTGTTCCAATATCTTGTAAGTTCTGGGCTGCTGTCTGAGCCTGAGTGACTATAGAGCTTATGCCACTCTGAGCTTGTATAGGTGCTTCTTTTGTTGTTTTAGATTGCTCTACAGATATACCAGCAAGCTTTCCTGTGTTAGATGGCTTTTCAGTCTGATTTATATTGGTATCTGGATTAACTCTTGTATTATCAATATTTCCTATTTTCATTAGCTATTCCCCTAAAGTAAACTTTAAAACTTTCACTATCTATTTACCCAATAATCTTCTATATCGCTAAAATATTCTTAGCCACAGCAGATTTAAAGCTGTTGAAACAGTATTATCAGTAAATTACAGCCGCAAGTTGCTATCGATCTCGTCTAGTCTTGGAGAAGCTCCGACTAAAAGCAGAAACAGATGATTTTTAAGATGGAAGCTTGAAGTTAATGCTTGGTAAGTATTTTGTGGAGCTTATCTGGGTAGTCTGTAATTATCGAATCTACACCAAGAGATATCAAGTGTTGCATTTCTACTGTTTCGTTTACTGTCCAAGTGTTGATCTGATAACCTCTAGATATAGCTTGTTTCATAAGCGTGTTGCCAATAAGTCTAGATTCTGGATGCAGTGCCTGAAGCTTTGCTTTTGATGATCTGAATATATACTCTATTGAGTAGATAGGAAGCTTGAATTGGTAGAGAAAGCCAAGGGGGATTTTAACATCAGTTTTATAAAGCATTCGTAGAACTATTGGATTAAAAGATGAAACAATAGTTCGATGATAGATGTTATTTAATTTGATTATTTTTGCAACTTCCAACACTTCTTGTATGGGTCTTAGTGCAAGGGTTTTAACTTCTATATTGATAAAACTATTTTTGTCTAGTGAGTCGATGACTTCTTGAAGTGTTGGAATCTGCTCTTTTGCAAATTCAGAGCTGAAATGGCTTCCAAAGTCGAGTTCTTTAAGGGCTTTGAGGGGTGTTTTAGTAACTTTTCCTTCACCGTTTGACCAAACTTTCAGATCGTCATCGTGGGTTACAACCATCTCTCCTGTTGCACAACGAAATGTGTCAAGTTCTACTCCATCGGCACCAAGCTTTTCAGCTAGGAGAAATGCAGCAAGTGTATTTTCTGGAGCTTGTCGTCTAGCACCTCTATGAGCAATATTTTTGGGTAGTTCGTGAAGAAGCTCTACTAAACTTTTCATGTGTTAGATTGTAGCACAAGCTTTTCTTCGATATGTTGACAAAATATTAGTACTACTCTAGCTTAAATCGTGATGGAACTACTAAATAATAAGAAAAGAATATATTTTGATAATAGTGCAACCACTGCTGTTGCTTCTGAAGTAGTTGAGGCGATGGGGCCATATTTTACTGATTTTTTTGGAAATGCCTCTTCTGTCCATAGTTTTGGTCAACAGGCAAAAGCAGCCATGGACAAGGCACGCCGACAGGTTGCTGCATTGATAGGAGCAGAGTTCAATGAAATAGTATTTCTGAGTGGTGGTACAGAAGCCAACAATCTTGCCATCAGAGGAATTACCCAAGCCTATCAAGATAAAGGTCGTCATATAATTACTTCTCAATTTGAACATCCAGCCGTGCTCAACACTTGCGCTAGTCTTGAGAAGCAAGGTTGGCAAGTTACATATCTTCCAGTTTATGAAAATGGAATTGTGCGTCTTGAAGACGTTAAGGCTGCAATGACTGACCAGACTCTGCTTGTGACACTGATGCATGCAAACAACGAGATTGGCACTATTCAACCGATAGCTGAAATAGCCAAGTTTATAAAAGAAGATATACGCCCAAAGAGAAAGAACATCTTTCTTCATACAGATGCAGTGCAGACTGTTGGGAAAGTTAGTTTAGATGTCAAGTCGTTGGGTGTTGATATGCTCTCTATATCTGCACATAAGCTGCATGCTCCGAAAGGCATAGGAGCACTCTACATTCGCAAAGGTGTGCGGATTGCTTCTCAGCAGACTGGCGGTCATCAGGAACGTGACCGACGTGCAGGCACAGAGAATATTCCAGCAATAGTTGCTTTTGGTTGTGCAGCAGAGCTTGCAAGGAAAAATATCGATACTTACACTAGACAAGTAGAACCATTACGTGACTATCTTGAACAGCAAATAGCTAAAAACATTCCAGACCTGGTGTTTAACGGAGATCATAATTATCGACTTCCCAACATAGCAAACATCAGTTTTAAGTATGTAGATGGTGAAGCGTTACTAATAGCACTTGATCTAAAAGGTGTAGCTGTATCGACTGGTGCTGCTTGTGCTTCTGGCTCGACCGAACAGAGCCACGTACTTGTTGCACTTGGTTTGGAGAAAGATGTGGTGCGGGGTAGTCTCAGATTCTCTTTATCTCGTTACAACACAAGAGAAGAGGTTGATTATCTGTTGGAAGTTTTACCTGCTGTAGTTGAAAAACTGAGACGTATTTCACCACTTTATCAAGAAAGGCTTAAGCAAGAGAGCCTCAAATCCCAGATTGCATAATAATGTCCTACTCAAAGACTTTTCTAGAGCACATAGAAGAACCTCGCAATGTAGGCGAACTCCAACCACCTGCTGTAGTTGTAGAGGTTGTCAATAGTGCTTGTGGTGATAGGATAAGGCTTTCGGTACTTGTTGAAGAAGGTAAAATCTCTAGTGTAAAGATGAGGGCTTTTGGTTGTGCTCCAACACTTGCTGCTGCTTCTGTATTAACAGAAGTAGTAAAGGGTTACTCACTAGATGAAGCAAATGTTTTTACTACTGAAGACCTTGTAAAAGTGCTGGGTGTGCTACCTCGTGGCAAGAAGCACGCTGCAGATCTTGCAGTAGAGGCACTCCACACAGCTCTTTCAAAGCTTATAGTTTAACTACTTTTAACAGGAATCTTCATATGAAGCTATTTAGTGTTGAAGAAGCAAACAGATTGATCCCAGAATTGCAACCCTTAGTGAGGCAGGTTGCAATTTTGTGGCAAAACATAACAGATCTACAACCAGAAATCCAACTTGCTCGTAACAATGCAGAATTTGGTGGTGGCTCGCCTGTAGGTGCATACTACATAGAAGAGGTAACAACGTTTCTTAAAGCTGTAAACAGAGTTGAAAAGCGGGGGGTTCTAATCAAAGACTACAAGATAGGTCTGTGCGACTTTCCACATCTTAGAGATGGGCGGATCATATATCTATGTTGGAAGATGGATGAAGACCTAGTTCATTACTGGCATGAAGTTGATGCAGGGTTTTCAGGCCGACAGCCACTTTAGAATAGGCTTTTACAAAATAGCTCGACAAACTAAATCCGGGTCTCAACTTCGGATTTAGCCTGTCAATGTAGTTTTTGTGAGCCTAGTTTAAAGGTTGACTTGCTACATCTGCCATCTGGTCAGCAGTTTGCGAAACTCTTATTACTCCTGTCTGGTCTAGGAAGAAAGTTCGATCTCCAGAACGATTTACCCCAGTAGTTTGAACAGGTACGGCTGTCACGTTGTAGATCTTTTCTGTCAGAGATGGATCTGATACTTGAAAGATAAATCTGTAACCGCTCTTTCCAATGGTTGACATTATAGGAGGAGGAAGGTTAGAGATAGTAGTACTGGTAACATCTGGACTGCAAGCACCAGCAAGGGCAGCATCTATAAACTCATTCTTGTATAGGTCATCTGGGTTTCCATAGTTCTGATTACCTATACCAGCTTGATAGGAACTTTGTGCTGCGGTAATGACACGAAGCGACTCAAGTGCTGAAGCACCGTTTGCTGCACGTCTTGAACTAGAAAGAACAGGCACTGCTATTGCTACAAGTATTCCTATTATCACTACTACTATCAATAACTCTATTAGGCTGAATCCCTGCTGGGGGCGTCTCTTCTTATCAGCTTGTTTCATGAGATTCTCCTTGCTTAAAGAAACTCTAATGATTGTTTGATTACGCTTGCTCTGTAAGTGACCTACCTAGTAAGCAA
>JAEUQL010000270.1:5429-5669 GCA_016789295.1 Blastocatellia bacterium
CTTCTATAAGCTAGATTTGGCCTGCTTGGGAGTAGAAGGTTTCAAAGATAGAAGGGTCTGCAACCTTCCATTTTTTGTCATCTCCCACTTTTTTTAGTAACAAACTCTGTTACTACTGTTCTATTCTATGTATAAGGTACAGAACCAAAACTGTTTCTGAAGGACAAGAGATTCAATTTTAAAGGTAGTAGAATTTTACGTGAGGGGGCAGGAGAGATGAGCAAGAGTTATTGGATTTCA
>JAEUQL010000271.1 GCA_016789295.1 Blastocatellia bacterium
CAAATTTAATCTTTATAAATCAGTTGTTTAGCAGCGTTCGGTTCTTTCAGCTTCTAACTCCTGGAATTGCCTTTGCAATCTTTTACAACAAAAAGATTTTAGGAGAAGTAAACAATGGAAGCTATTTCGAGAAACTTATCAACTGATAGTTATAGAAAAGAGTTTGAAGATGAGAGAGATTTAAAACTGCTCAAAAATATAGAAATAGTAAGACTCTGCTCAGAGTCACTATCACAACAGTACTGGGTTGAGTTTCAAAGACGTTTTGATAAACATATAAGATCCTTTCTTCAAAAAGCTTGGTGTAAGTGTTTGCTTATTTATACAGACAATTATATGTTTCAAGATCTCTCACAAGATTTCTTACAAAGTGTCTATCTTAGGTTAATTGAATCTAATATGCAGGCATTAAAGATCTTTAAAGGTGATGAAGATTCAGCCTTTTTAGCTTATCTTGCAAAAATATGTACTAATATCGTTAGAAGCCATTTTCGACAACGAAATGCCAGTAAAAGAAAGGCTTTAGAGGTATCTTTAGAGAGTATTTTTGAGACAACTGGTGTAAAGGAAACCCGAAAAGAACTTTACTATAGGGTTGAAAACGGTATAACAGCTCAAATAGTACTGAAAGAACTATCAGATGTCTTCACTCAACTTTTTGACGAACCAGAAAAGAGCCGTAATAGAAAGATCTTTAGATTGTACATATATGAAGGGTTTACAGTAAGACAGATTACGAAGATAAAAGGTGTTAACCTGACAGTAAACTGTATTGATAAAATTATTAAAACGATCAAGGAGCGGCTTAAAATCCAACTTTATCGAAGACTCGAAGATGCCACCAATTTATCAAATGATCCTTGCGTTTCTCAACAAGTATAGTTTTGTAATAATAGCCTTACTAGAGTTGGAACGCTTCTACTCAAACCACTCTGGCCAGTGTGAGGATACAGACCTGTTCGGCTCCTGCAGCAAAGAGCCTTTCCGCACAGACCGACAGTGTAGTACCTGTAGTAAACAGGTCATCAACAAGCAGAATCTTTCGTCCTGCCACCAATCGAGGTCGAGTAACCTCAAAGGCAGAACGAAGGCTTGAAAACCTATCTTGCCTATCCATTCCCGCACGATGGCGCACAGTAGAGATTGTCCGTTGTAAGCTTTGGCAGTCAACAGCTATAGTAGAGTTTCTAGAAAGGATAGATGCAATAACTTCAGCCTGGTTGAAGCCTCTTTCAGAGAGTCTCTCAGAATGTAGAGGTACAGGAATTATGAGGTCGCTACCTTTTAAGATAGGATCTGTCTCTAGAAGCGAGCAGATAAGTTGGTGCAAACGATTACAGATTACTGGGTTTTTCTTCAAATAGATTATGGAAGCTTTTATAGCACCCTCATAATAGGCATATGCTCTGGCATAAGAAAAAGTTAGATCTTTACACTTTTTACAACTATTCAGCCATAGTCTATTATCGAATGCGGTGTCAAGCGGGTAGCTGCAGCGAGGACATCCAGTCATTGGTGAAAGTGTTGTTAACTTTTCCCAACAACTGCTGCATGCTACACCGTTTGCAAGGTTTTCTACTAAAGCTCCACATTCATGGCAAGCCGTAGGAAAAAGAGTTGAAAGTAGACTTTCTGAAATCCGAGCAAACCACACGCCTTCTTTCCTTATGTCAAAGTCTCTAAAGGCTACTCTTCTTCTTCTAGCAAGCCACGTTCTTGTAGATCCTGACAAGTAATGCAGTGCCGTGCCCATGGTACAGCCTCAAGTCTTTTTGGTTGCACCTCTTTACCACAGTGGACACATAAACCATACTCATCATCTTCAATTCTTTGTAGTGCTTCATCGATGAGAGTCAGAATCAGACGATCATTTGTACTTTGGCTAAAAAGCAGCTCTTTTGTGTAAGCATTTGATGCTTTATCAGCCGGATCTTGAGTTAGGTCTGTGTCTGCTTCTCGCCCATAATTTTCTGTCCGTTCGACAATTCCGGTCAAGGCTGCACGTCGCTCAAGAAGTTTCTTCTCGTAATATTGGATCTTCTCCTTGTCCATCTACCTTCTCCTGGCTGGTTTTATTTTTTACTACTTCTGATATGGGTGACCATTGAGTATGGTGTACCCTCTATAGAGTTGTTCAGCAAGTAAAAGTCTTGCCATGTCATGTGTTAAGGTTAAAGAAGAGAGTGACCAGAGCAGATCTGCCTGCTCTCTTATTCGTTCAGATAGCCCAAAATGGCCACCAACAACAAATACCAATTCACGTACACTTCTTATCTGTAGTTTCTCCAAAGTAGCTGCAAACTGCTCTGATGTAAACTGCTGTCCATTCTCATCAAGCACTACTTTATAAGAACTTAAATCGATAGTGTCAAGAATAAGGTCTGCTTCTGCTTCTATCACCTTTCTCTTGTCTGTTGCTTTAACCTCTCGCAACTGCTTGAGTTCGTACTTAGCATATTTGGAAAGGCGTTGTAAATAGTCACTGATAAGCTCAGCTATTCTTCTATCTTTTGTCTTGCCAACCCAGAGTAATTGCAGGTGCATCTTTGATTAGTCTGCAAAATTATAGTTTTATATCGTACTTTTTCATCTTTTCATAAAGACTTTTTCGGCTAATCCCTAAAATAGCTGCTGCTTGGCTTTTGTGTCCACGAGTTTTTATAAGTATCTCTCTAATATAGAGAGCTTCCATATCTGCAAGCGTTAATAAAGAGTTTTGACTTTCAATCAACTTCCGTGCTGAAAAAAGATACTCAGGAAGATCTGAAACTTCTATTTTTTCTCCATCTGCAACTATTACAGCACGTTCAATAATATTTTGTAGCTCACGAACATTTCCAGGAAAATCATAAGCTAGAAGTAGTGCGCTTGCATCTCTGCTCAATTTTAAAGCTGGCTTTCCGTGGTGGATAGCCGAACGTTTTATAAAGTGTTCTATTAAAAATGGTATGTCTTTTATTCTTTCTCGTAGTGGAGGAAGTTCTACACTTACTACATTGAGCCTATGAAAAAGATCGGCCCGCAATAAACCTTTTGAAACAGCAAACTCTAGGTCTGTATTGGTTAGAGCAACAAACCGAACATCTATTTTTATTGGCGATATTCCACCAAGCCTCATAAACGAGTGCTCTTGTAAAACTCTCAAAAGCTTAGCTTGTGCCTGCAAGCCCAAGTGTATAATCTCATCAAAAACAAGAGTGCCACCATTGGCAGCCTCAAGTCTCCCAGGTTTCGAGTTTACTGCCCCTGTAAATGCTCCCCTTTCATACCCAAAAAGCTCACTTTCAACAAGTTCTTGTGGAAGTGTAGAACAATCTACCTTTACAAGCTGAGAATTGTGACGTTGGCTCTTGTAATGAAGCAAGTGAGCAAGCAGGTCTTTGCCAGTGCCAGATTCGCCATAGATAAGCAGATTGGCATCTGTCAGAGCTACTCGCTCAATAACAGCTATTACAGAACGTATTGCTGATGAAACGGCAACTATCTCAAAGTCAATCATCATGCAAATCTTTCTAGCAATAGCCATAGCCCTCAAAGAGCAACTGCTATTTTAGAGAAGAGTAGTTCTTTACCTCTCTAATTATCCTTACTCATCCTTGACCTCTATGCGACCAGCATCGTGCCATAAACGCTCCAGATCATAAAAGAGCCTAGCATTTTCGACAAAAATATGAACTATGAAATCTCCATAGTCCATCAAAACCCATTCAGCCTTTTGATAACCTTCTATATGGATTGGCTTTACTGCCAATCCCAAAAGCTGCTCTTCTATCTCATCTGAAATAGCCTGCACTTGTCTTGCAGATTTACCGCTACATATAACAAAATAGTCGGTAAAGGTGGCTATTCCTTTTAGATCAAGAACTACTATCTGGACTGCCTTCTTATCGTTTGCGGCTTGAACAGCTCTTTCGAGTTTCCTCTCTCCAAGCCCAGCTTCCAGAATGTTTTCTACTGCAATATTGACTCTATTTTTCTGTTCCATCCTTTTCCTGATAAAGCCTGTATTTGGATATATACTCCGCTACTGGTTTCGGAACCATCCCTTCTAGTGATTTTCGCTCAGCTACAGTCTGACGAATAGCCGTTGCAGAGATGCTTCGCTCAACTAGATTGGTTATGAAGACAGTAGGCGAAGAGAAGTTTTGACATTGAATCCGGTTAACACCGCGCAGGTCTTCTATATATGTCTGTAAAACCCTGCTTCTTTCTTCCACAGAGAAATCATATCCTGGCCTAGTTACTACAACCAGGTGAGAGAGTGAAAGTATCTTCTGATAGTGCCACCATACTTCAAGCTCTTTGAACGAGTCAGCACCCATTACAAAAAAGAGTTCTGTATCTGAACCAAACTGTGCTAGAAGCTTCTCCAAAGTCTGGACTGTAAAAGGTTGAGAAGGAGCTTCAAGCTCTACAGTCGAAACTTCTAACTTCTCAAGCTGAGAAGTAGCAACCACTGCCATTGCATAACGGTGGTAAGAAGAAGAGATAGAACTCTTTGGCTTGTGTGGAGGGCTATAAGCTGGTATCAGAAGAACCTTATCACAAGCAAAGACAGTCTGCACACGTTGAGCTATTTCAACATGCCCAGAATGAATTGGATCAAACGTCCCCCCCAAAATGCCGATCCGCATCCCTAACCCTATGAAATATCAGAATCTTTGCGTGAATGCACCGACGACTAAACTTTTTGCTGTGCTCAAGTTGCAGTCACGGCTTCACTGTCCGCAACCTGTGCAAAATGCCACAAACTGAGACAATGACCGGCATCCTCGGTACGTAGCGGGAACTTCTGCCCACATACGCCTCGTGGTCATTTCTGCCGACGAGTTTACGAATATCAACTATTTATTAGTACAAATAAATAGTATTTATTTGTTCTTTTGAAAAGTGGTCGTACTAACACTGCTGTGCTGCTGTACCAACCAAGACTTTACTAGATGATAGTTCTTTTTTCAATTTATTTTTTGTTTTTATTTCGATCATTAAGTGCATTCACACTTGCCTTGCTTGTCTACCAACTAATTTGACTATGTCAAATGTAGTTGTAGGATGCCCAACGCTCAAGCCTGCTCAACCAAGCCTGTTAGACTGGTAGATACAAAAGTTCGATAGCGCAAGTTAAAACAACGGCTTCTAGCTCAAAATCAAGCCTAACTTAAAATCAAGAACCTTCAAGCAGAAAAACGTCCTTCTAGCTCTGGACTTTCCCACCACTTGCTGCCTTTAAGAAATTGTGAACCTTCTAGAGTTGAAGCTTGAATCTGTTCGAGAACTTTCTGTACTGTAAATACAAGCTCCTTTAACCCTTCCCCAGTAACTGCCGAGATAATCAGCAATGGCAGCCCTTTATTTCTACAGTAATCTTTTAACTGCTGCAGTCTCTCAGGTTCATCAAGAGCATCAACTTTGTTTGCAACTACTATCTCTGGTCTTTCTGAAAGGTCTTCCTTGTAGCTTCTGAGTTCATTACTGACTATCTTGTAGTCTTCAACTGGGTCTCGTCCAGTACTACTTGATACATCTACAAGGTGTAGTAGTAGTTTTGTCCTCTCAACATGACGTAGAAACTGCAACCCCAAACCTGCACCTTCACTAGCCCCCTCTATCAATCCTGGAATATCTGCAACTACAAAGGTCT
>JAEUQL010000272.1 GCA_016789295.1 Blastocatellia bacterium
TTTGACAAAAATTTGGATATTGCTTCGAAGTATGGAGTAGATCTCAAAAAGCTAGGTGTACCAACTATTGTTATTCTTGATAAAAAAGGTTCTGTACTGAAGGTTCAAAATACTGGAGAGCTTGAAGAAGGTCAAAAACATTCCCCAACAAAAGTTTTGGAGTTATTGAAAAACTATTCCCAATAGCTACCTTTCTATTTTTGTAGTCATCAAAACTGAAGGCTTATGAAATACCATAGAAAGAAAAGCTATAATTGCAGTTAGAGTATAACTAGAATAAACCTCAGAGAATTGGTGGAGAGTTTCTCCAAATATAGGCTGAAAACCTATAGAGCAGAAAAGAAAAGTTATGAGAAGAAGAAGTAGAGCTTTTTTTGACTTTACCTTGATCCATTCTCCAACTAATATTCCCAGGGCAGGAGCGAGCATTACAAAGTGAGCCTTCCAACTAAGGTTCGAAAGCAGCAGCATGAGAGAACAGACCATAGCAAGTTCATGCAAATGAAATTTCCTATCTTCTCTTTTTACTATTTTCCAGATAAACAATAGAGACAATAAAAAAACAACTAGTAACCAGATCAACATACTATCTTTCAGATCAAAAAGATTTACATATGGATAAAGTGTTGCCTCTGTATTTGATAGAGAAAAAAGTCTTGTAACTGCTGCACGTAATGATTGATTACCTGCATAAGCCCAGTTGAAACCTTCTGCATTTAAAACAGTTCTTTGAAACCAACCTTTGATAAGAGCAATTCTGTTATCTATTAGAATAAATGTTGCTAGATTTACAACAGACAAACAGACTAAAACCCTACCCAATTCACCCCACTGCCTTTTTAGTAGTATGTAGAATAGTAGAAGGGTTGGTGTGACTTTTATCGATATAGCTAAACAGAGCATAAACGAAGAAAGCCAGGTTTTGCCAGAACCAAGGAACCAGAGCATCAAAAATAGAGCTATCAATATATTACATTGTCCCCACCACAAATTATCTACAACAATCCTAAAAATAATGATTAAAAGAACTAAAAATACAGACATTCTATAAGACTTTTCAAAAACAGATGCTATAAGCCAACAGAGATATAATGCAGCAATAAAGTTTATAAAGTACCAAACAAAAGCTGCTATTGGGAGTGGAAATAGTGCAAGAGGCAGAAGTAGAAATGCAAAAAGTGGCGGATAGAGATAAGGTGTTTTTGCTGCTATTGGATGATTGTAAGGGTCTGATTTGAGTAGAAGATTTTTTGAAGCAGCATAGAAAACAGTAAAGTCATTACCGTAAACACTCCAGGAAACACCTGCTCGGCGAGAAGCTGGAAGAGCAAACAGCAGCCCAAGCAGAAACAGACAGAGAAAGAGCAGCTTATTTTTCTTTCTAGAATCCATAAAAAGAATAGATCCGCATTTTGAGCGGATCTATTAACTTCTAATAACTCTGTTGAAAAGCAAGTTACTAGCGGCGCCAGCCTCTCTTGCCAGAATAGACTTTCTTGGCCGTAGAATGCTTTACTTTGTAAGACCCACTTCGCTTCTTGCTGACAGCAACTACTCTGTAGGAGCTTCCCTGTCTTGTGCTTCTCTTGTAGTTCTGGCTGTAGCTTGAAAGTAGATATTGGTTAGGGTCAAGCTGTGTAAAGGCAGCTTCAAACTGCTCACGGCTATTCTTTGGAAGTCTTAAAGAGTAGTTTTCTGGTGTTACCCCTCTCTTCAGCTCTGGGTTGAGATCACGAATAGTCTCATAAGAGACATTGAGAGCCGATGCTACAACCCTCAGATCTACCTGTGAGTTTAGGTCATAGGTGTCATAAGACCACTCTGGATCGGGCTGTACTTTGAAGCCGTATTTTTCAGGATTTTTTGCAATTATAGTAACTGCAAGTATTGCGGGAACATAGTTGCGTGTCTCTTGTGGAAGAAGATTACGGTTATAGAGTTCCCAGAAATCTGCATATCCACATTTTGATATTGCACGATCAACACCATATTCTCCACAGTTGTAAGCAGCCATTGCAAGTAACCAATCACCTGCAAAGAATTCGTTGAGGAACTTTAAGTACCTAGCAGCAGCACGAGTAGATTTCTCAGGAGAAACTCTTTCATCTATCCAACCGTCTTGGCGCAGGCCAAAACGTGCTCCAGTACCTGGAATGAACTGCCATATTCCCTTGGCAGCAGCTTGAGAAAGAGCGTATGGAACCCAAACTGACTCAACTTGTGCTAGCCAAACAATATCTAGAGGAACACCTTCTTCTTTGAAGATTCTCTCTGCCATCGCTCTGTAACGGCCTGAGCGGCGCAGCCCAGTCTCCATAGTCGAGCGACCTTTTCCCTGAGTAAAGAAATTTATGAACTGGACTACAGATGGGTTTGACGTGACTTGAAAATCGAGGTCTTTTAGATCTACTGCACCTTCATTTGAAACACCTTCTGCATCAAGGTCCATTTTTGCCAGTTCGTCAAGAGGTGAACTTTCGTAAAGTTGCTTAGTACAACCATCTGTACCACCTTGTGCAGCTACAACTTGGTGGCGGTAGATACGTTCTACTATATCAAGATAGAATGCACGAAAGCGCGAATCTTTTCTCACGTTTGTGTCTGCTTCGAGCAGTAGGTCTATTGCTTTATCGAAACTTTCACGTGCTTGTTCATAACTTCCATTGTTAAATTGCTGTTCACCAACTTTGTACTGCTGTTCAGCAAGCCTGATTACACGCTGTGTGAGATCGTTACTATCTTGAAAGGGCTGCGAAAATTTCTCCGCATTCACACCTTGAGGAGCAACTACGGGATTTTGTGCTAGAGCATCTGTAGAAAAAGATCCGAGTGCTAGAAAGGCTGCTCCACCAAAAATGAGCTTTTTAAACGGCATCACCCACATTTCCCTTCTTTTGAAATTTCTTGCTTATTGAAACTGACTTAATCGAAATTGATCATACTGAACTCTGGGCGGGTTCAGAGTAGCAGTTGAAGCAGTATTGACAACTGCTTTTGCTACTTCAGTTTACTGCTTATAACATAAATGTTAAGAGCGTGTCAAACCTTAAAATCCTTTAAAACTGCTGCAAGCAGCTTAATTTTCTGATTGTAGGTTGATCAGCAAAAATTTTTTAACTGCTGAAGGCTACTTTATAAGGTAGCCTTCGAGTAGTTATTTTGCCCCTTCAACCTCTTGACTAACTATATTTTTCAGCTCGTTGCGCAGTCTATTTATCTCTTCTATTTTGTTTGATATCTTCTCAAAAAGTATTCCTTGAGACTTGATACCTTCACTTATAAGAAAAGCTGCCGATTCCGAACGGCTTTTGAATATACCAGCCTCTACAAGATGATCAAGCTTTGTTAGTGAATCATCATTTACTCTGACCATCACGACGTGTTCACGAGCCGAGAGTGCACTCTCAATGGCCTTTCCTATCGACTCTGGTATCTTCTGAGCAAGCTCTCTGACCTGAGAGGCAAGTCCTTCAAAACCTGCACTTTTGTCTGAAGATTGTCTTTTTTGAGCGACTTCAGCAGAAGCGTGCTCTTCTGCATTCTCTTCGCCCTTCTCTTCTATGACTATTTCACCTTCTTCATAATCTTTTTGTGACATCCTAACCTCCAAAAGCTGAACTGCTTTTTTTGACACTCCCAGAGCTAAAGCAGAGGGATTCTTTTGGTCGCTACAACTGTAGTCGGGAAAGCTCACGCTTGCTGTCAGAAGCAGCCCAACTACAGCTAAGCCGTAAAAGCATCACCCATCAGCACAAAAAGTGTAGATTGATTGGTGGCTGGTGTCAGCATCTTTACTACATTCTATAAACTTGCATTTATTGGTTATAGATACTTACGCTGGTAATTCTTCCAGCCACAATTCATCCTCACAACTAAACTTTTGGGCTTTCTCGCCCAAGATTTGTAACAGGCTTACTTCCAAAATAGTATTATTTCTGTTAGAATCTGCCGAAAGGTAAAATATATTATTTGTTTGGTTTAAATTTATAACAGATTGTTGTTCCAAAAGAAGTGAGGGACTTTGGATGTGGTTTAAGTTTTTTCACAAGCATAGCTGGAGTACTCCTCATCCAGATGAGAAGAGGGGAGGAGGCACATATATTATGCGCTGCTACGAGTGTGGTGCCATAAGAGAGGTACAGACCGAATTAGCTGCTTCACTAGAAGTAGAGAAGAGGATCGAGCAGGCAAAAGAGACACTACAAAAAGTTATCAAAGCTTCCTAAACTGTTAGACAAATTTACCTACTACTCTACTACTTTTATTTGAACTTTTGTTTTTTCAACCATCTTTGAAGCTTCTACCCAGACCCAAGCAATCACTTTCTCTACTGGATAACGATCATTCTGTTTCCAATTAACATTAAGTATATCTGGGTACATTTCTATAATAGGCTTCATTTGAGAACTAGTTTGTAGGACATATTTATGCTGTTCTACTCCTGTTCTGAGCATCCAGACAGGAATTACAAGCTCAAAAGCTCTGACTGCAGAGCGCATAGATTCAAAGATCTCTTTAGCTTCTGCCGTTGAATGCTTGTTTATAAAAGCTTCGACGGTATTTTTTACCTGTGCTACTTTGGGCTGATATTCATTAAAACTTATGTTGTTGTCTGTAGCTTGTGAAAGAGACAGCAGTGATAGATAAGCATTATTTGCATCTTTAAGGAATTCTGCTGTTGGCTTAAAGGCTTCAGATCTATTTTCTCCAATAGTTATTGTTGACACTTCTTGAATACTGGAAATAATCACAGTTCCATTTCCTGGGTCTACACTAAGAGATCGAGGATTTATATCTATAAGCCTTCCAACTATCTCTTTTCCATTCGTGTACTTGACACGAACTTTGATGCTATTGGGAGTGGCTGTTGGTTCTGATTTTGAAGGTTTCTTTGCTTTATTTTTAGACCGTGCTTGAGGGTTTAAATAGTATATTTTGGACAGGTTGATACGATATTGAGCAAAGACTATGGTAGAAGAAGGAAGCAATAGTGCAAAGCTTATAAAGAGTAGTGAAGGAAGTCTTTTCATATCATTTCCCCAGAAAGTTTATTACTGCTTTAGCTTAAAACCTTAGAAGCAGATTAGAAATATCAGAATTCATCAAGGTCGGCTTCATCTGGTTCACAACCAAAGTACCGAAGCCACTCGCTCATCTCGGCTTTTGGAGCTTTTTTTTCAGCTTGTTTTAAGATACTTGCTGATATTTCTGCTCTCATACGAGAAAGAAACTCTTTTGAGTGTATATGTTTTGCACCATAAGCACGAACTGTCGCTATCAGTTCGCGATCAGATGAGACCACGATGAGTTCTCTAGGATGCTTTGTCTTTACTATCATCTCTCGTATACGTGCGTCTGCTGTTGAGCTAGGTCTGCTGTAGAGTAGTTTCACACCGTGGTAAAGAGAACCTTCTTTGTAAACTGGGTCTGGTGCTCCATCAAAAACTACTGTCAAGAGACACTTTTTTACATCTACAAAATCAGCTAGTAGATCAAGTAGTTTTGTGCGAGAGAGGTTACGCCCCATAATGTTATTTCCATCAACTATGTAACCCATATAACTTACAAACCATTAATACGATTACGCCATTGTTCACTTTCAAGATGGAGCTTATCAAGAGCTGCTTGTAATTCTGCTTG
>JAEUQL010000273.1 GCA_016789295.1 Blastocatellia bacterium
ACCTAAGATCTTTCACAGAAACAGCTACTCCACGGGTTACTTCTAAAGATAATGCCGCACTACAAGTTCCTATAAGTGTGACTGCAGGCACAGATCAAAATAAGGTCGAGGAGTATGTTAGAAAATTTGGTTTTGATGTCAATGATCGTTATAAAAGAAGGAATGAGATTCTTCACGGTTTGATCCAAACAGAAGCTCGTAATGCTTTTGCTGAATACAATGCTTACGAAATATATGCAAACCAAGAAGCTATACAAAAAAGAATAGTTGAAGCACTCAAACCTCTCCTCTCTTCCCAACTGATGTTGGTAATGGAGAGTGTACAACTTGGTAACCCAGACTTTCTCGATGATCGTATCGAGCAGGCTGCAAGTGCAGTCGTTGCAAATGAGAAACAGAAACAGGCCGAAGAAGCACGCCTTGCTGCTGCTGAAGTTGCTGCTAAAACCAAACAAATAGAGGCACAAACTTATTCAAGCCCTGCACTACTCGAAATCAAGAAACTTGAGCTTATGCTAGAAATAGAGAAAGCACGGGCAGACGGTATTAAAGGCCACTCAGGCCCACTTACAGTAGTAACTGGTGGTGGAGCTTCTTTACAACTACAAACACCAACACGCTAATTTTTAATAGAAAGAAGTGAGACACTCTTCTCACTTCTTTGTCAGTTCTACACCAAATATCTTTTCTACTTTAGCTACTTCTTGCTCTCCCCAAGAACCTGCAAACAGTTCTTCAACAGTTCCATCGCTTGAAGCAATTACAGTTGTTGGGGTCGCACTCAATTGATAACTTTTGAGAAGTTCTGGAGGTGCTAGAGCAACACGCAAATTTCCATATTCTAGTGACTTTACATAACCCTTTGCCTTTTCTCGGTCTTCGCTTTCAGGCAGTAGCCCTATTATCTCGAAGCGATTTTTGTCAGCCTTTTCTAAAAGGGTTTTCCAGTAAGGAAGTTGTTGCTGGCAGTAGGGACATTCAGGAGTGAAGAATAGAAATACTTTCTTGTAACCACTGTTAGAAAAATTAACTTCTACACTATCTTCTGTCAATCCTTCAACCCTAAAACTTTGCAGTTTGTCTCCTATTTGTAGCCTTTTTGGCTGGTATTTTTGTAGCTCACCTCTTAAGTCAAGATTCTGCTTCAAAAGTAGCACATTGCCAAGACACAACCCTACAATCAGAATCAGATATATATATTTCATCTCTACACCAACTTTCTACTTTTCAGCCGCCTTTGGCTTCTCTGTGAGTGCTCCTAAACAGGCTCCAAACAGTGCAGCTACCTTCACTTCTCTCACATTAAGACTGTTAGCAAGGTAGAAAGCTTCTGTACTGTTCTTCTCTGAAATTCGCTGAAATAAAGGGTTGGTGTTATTCAAGACAGAAATAAGCTTTTGTACAAGTACAGAATGATTTTTTTCTTTCTCATTTTTAATGTAAAGGGGGAGTTCACTATTTACCATTTTGTATAGAGCAATGACTTCTTCAAACGCTTTTGGAGAAGTTGATTTAAGAAGTTCACCAATTATCAAACTCTGATAGTTTATTTTTGGAATCAGTTCATCAAGCTTAGAGCACTCTTTTCTTATTTGTTCAAGAAGTTCATCTGCTTTTATATCATCTTTTTTCTCTCTAAAATATCTAGCAATCTTAAGAAGGGAAGGCAATCGGTTGTAGTTTCTGGGGCTTATAGTTAATGCTGCCTGACGGGCAATTTCTGGTTGAGCATCTTTCAGTGCAGTTTCAGTAATCTCTGCAAGACTTTGTCCATGTTGTAGATCGTCCTCAGAAATTGCTTTGGCTGTAGATATGGCTTTCTCAAAATCACGTTTCTGAAGATAGAGTTGTATTACCCTAAAGAGCAGTTCTGTCTTTCTACCAGAGTCTTTTTCAGCTTTTTTGATTAAGATATCAGGTCTGTAATTTTCTTCTATGTCTATCTCATCTTGGATTTCAAGCTGCAAACCATTAGTATCTTTTATTTTTTCTGAAAGCTTGCTGAGAATTGCTTGTATTCTTTGGGCTGGGATAACATTGTCAATGTATCTAAGCCTGTTATTTATGAATAAGTAGATAGCCTCTACGTCTGTTTCGGACAAAAGAGTTTTTGATTCAAGATGCGCAACTAGGCTGACAAGAAATCTACTGATCATTGCTGCTGTTGCTCCTTGCTCTTCACGGTAGAAGGAGAAGGCTTTAACAAAAATCTGTGTGCTAGCCTGCCCTGACTCAAAGACCAAAAGGAGTTCTGTAAGTAGGTCTTTAAATAACTGTGGATTACTCTCTTTAAGCTGATACATAAATAATAATAATATAGAACTATTGCTATCTGCTTTCATTACTTCTTTTATAACTTGCTGAGCATTTTTGTAAGCCTCTTCATCAAAATTTGCACTCATTGTAATGGCTCTTAGCTCATCACAAGAACTTAACAATTTACGAACTCTTGGAAAGAGATCGTTAGCATTCTTTTTGGTAAGAGATAGGAGTGTATATTTTATTTTTATTAGAGCTGTATCAACAAAAACTCTGTCTTTATCGCTTATGTCCAAAATTTCTAAATTTTCTATGATTTTTACAGTACAGTTTCGTGCTTTTTCTCTATCATTCTTCCACAAAAACTCTACAACTTGGGCATTCAAAACTATTCTTAAAAGTGGCTCATCGATCAAGCTTACTTCTTCCAAAGCCGTACCAAATACCTGCCAAACTTGTTGCCTGGATTGATCTTCTTCTATTTCTGAGGCAAACGATAGAAAAGGAAAACAAGAGAGAAGAAGAGTTTTTTTCATAGCTTAATAAATACTAATTCTTAAAATCTAACAGTATAAAGCTAGCATATGCTACTTTAGTGGGTCAAGATTATCTTAGACATTTTGATAGTAGAATTTGGTGGCTGGAAGTTCAAGAGCGCATAATCTTCCTTGCTGACCTGCACCACAATCTATGGCTATCAACGAGCCACGCTTCCAAGCTGTCATCTCTTTTTCTGGCTCGGTTGGCTCTGCAAAGAGTTTACGGATCTTGTTTGTCGGTGTATGCCCAACAACTATTGTCTGACCGAAATATCCATTCCAGAAGTCAAAGTCTCTGTAGTAAAGAGCTGTCTCCATGGAATCTATCTCCCAGGCTTGACCTGTAAACCTTGCACCAGCATGAACAAAAAGAGCATGTTTGTTCCTGTAAAAAAGTAGTAGCTGTTGCAATCTTTCAAGGTGTAGTGTTGGAAAATTTTCTTTGAACTTTTCCCAATCTGCTTTCTCGCTTTGTGGGAAGTAGTCAAGATAGGTTTGCCAGCCACCTTTGGCTATCCAATAATCAAAGCTATTTTGTGCTATCAAACTGTCAAGTAGAAGCTGTTCGTGATTGCCTTTGAGTATGTATACTTTTCCAAAACGGTTCTGAAGTTCTATAACAAAATCAAGTACCAGTTTTGAGTTTGGCCCTCGGTCAATCAAGTCACCCAAAAATACAAGTTCATCGGTTTGCAGATTTATAGGAAGCCTTTCTAGGAGTTTTTGGAGTGCAGAAAAATTGCCGTGAACGTCCCCTATGGCAAACGTCTTCATAAAAAATCCTCCTAACTAAGCGAGAAATTCGCGAAAAGGAATTGGCTCGTAAAAGCTATCTACTGTATACTCACAAGCTTTTAAATATGTTTTGGAACTTCTATGAAGATCAAGATACTTTTTCATAACAACTGTTTTGATGGAGTTGCATCAGCAGCCGTCTTTGCCTCCTTCTATCGTCAATGTATAGACAACAACGCCAAGCAAGAATTTGAAGGTCTTGCACACAAAGCAGGACAGATCTTTGATGAAAAGATCTTCACTGGCGATGAGAATGCAATAGTTGATTTCAAGTATTGTAGTTCTCCTCGGTTAACTTGGTGGTTCGACCATCATCAGAGTGCTTTTCTGTCGAAAGAAGACGAAGACCATTTTCATCAAAGCTTGCAAGGAATATCCTGTGGCAAGAAATTTCACGATCCAACTTTCCGTTCATGTACAAAGTATATAGCACAAGTCGCACATGAAAAATTTGGATTTGACACTTCCAACTTGGAAGAATTGATCGAGTGGGCCGATATCATTGATGGTGCTCTCTATCCAGATGCGAAAACAGCCGTTGAACTCAATGCACCAGCACTTAAACTTATGCTTGTCATAGAATCGGCAAGAGATGAGAAGCTAATAGCCAACATCATACGCGATCTTCAAACTCTGTCTTTGCAGCAAGTAGCATCACAGGGCTACGTCACAGAAATAATCGACTACTACTACAACCGCCACCTCAAAGCCATAGATATAATCAAAGATGCTGCAGTCTGTAATGGCAATGTTGTGCATTTTGACGTAAGTGGTCACGATATGGAAGGCTACAGCAAGTTTATCCCTTACTACCTCTTTCCAGATGCGCTCTACAGCGTAGGTGTAAGTCTAAGTTCCTTTCGATCAAAGGTTTCTGTAGGCTTTAATCCTTGGGCAAAAGGTGCAAGACGACATAACCTTGCATCTATCTGTGAGCGTTTTGGTGGTGGTGGACATCCTGTTGTTGGAGCTATATCCTTTAGCCCAAAAGAGTTAGAGCAAGCACGTAGTGTAGCTAACACTATAGTGACAGAACTTAACAGCTAAGCAGAAAGAAGAGTAAAGATGAAGATCTTGGTCACTGGTGGAGCAGGTTTTATAGCTTCTCATATTGTAGATGCTTATATTGCTCTAGGACACGACGTAGCTGTTGTAGACAACCTCTCGACAGGACGTGAGGAGAATATCAATCCTAAAGCATCTTTTTACAAGCTGGATATCTGTAGTGAACAGGTTAAAGAGCTTATACTTGAGCAAAAGCCTGATATTATCAATCACCATGCTGCACAAATAGATGTCCGTCGTTCTGTGCAAGACCCTGCTTATGACGCAAAGATAAACATTGTTGCAAGCCTCAATATTTTAGAAGCGGCACGGCAAGTTTCTACAAAACACTTCATCTTCAGTTCTACAGGTGGGGCAATCTATGGTGAACAAGACTACTTTCCTGCTGACGAAGCACATCCACTAAGACCTCTTTCGCCTTACGGAGTTGCAAAACTCTCTGTAGAAAAATACCTTGATTATTACCGAGCTATCTATGGCTTGCCTTACACTATCTTTCGCTATGCGAATGTGTATGGCCCAAGACAGAACCCAAAAGGTGAAGCAGGCGTAGTTGCTATCTTTTGTGAGCTTCTTAGTAAAACTTCCACACCAACAATAAACGGTGACGGTCTACAGACTCGCGACTATGTCTATGTTGCAGACCTAGTAAAAGCAAACTGTTTGGCGATAGAGCATCTTGATAAGTCCGCAAACCAGATATTCAATATTGGCACTGGTATAGAGACTGATGTAAATAGTATCTTCCAACATCTAAAGCATCTATTTGCAAGTGAAGTTGACGAAACTCACGGTTCAGCAAAAGCTGGTGAGCAACGCCGCAGTGTTCTAAGTTCTGCTTTGGTTAGCCAGGTGCTTGGTTGGAGAGTAGAAACCTCTTTAGAAGAAGGTTTGGAAAAGACGGTGGCTTTTTACAAAAAGTAGCAAAATCTTACTTGACAGTAGTTGCTTGCATCCGTATATTAGTTCCTTGCTT
>JAEUQL010000274.1 GCA_016789295.1 Blastocatellia bacterium
GACTATAGCTTGTTGTGCATATGCATTCACAGAAAAAATATAACAAACAGAAAGCAAGAAAAGTGAAATAGTTCTCATCACCAGAGTCACCTCATAGAATAAAAGATTTTCTGCCACTAGAGCAACAAAAGCTCTTGCTAGAATTATCAAGTGTGATAGGTGCTACAGTGAAGGTGGACTACGTGGTGTTAGAACAGAATTAAAAACTTCTTGAAAAATCTCTACTTGAAAATATTCTGTAGAGTTACTGATTTGTAAGACATTTGTATAAAGCGGCTTTGGAAGCAGTGAAGGAGAGTAGTCTTGAACAGGGGCTGTAGTTAATCGGCGATTCCTGGTTCTACTACTCTGCAAAGAGTCTTCCGTCTTTGTTTGAACTGTTCGGTAGTCAGTAAATGATAGTTTTTCTGTTGTACTTACATACTGCTCATCAACATATATGTCGAATGCAGGGCTAAAAGAGAACGTAGAGAATGTGATCAGGATAGCAGCAATAAAGGTGCTAAGAGCCGATACCATTACTCTCATCTACAAATCCCCTTTCTGAATTTTTGAGCAACACCTCTTACGTTGTGGATTTTTAATCAGTTTTTCAACTTTCCGAAATTTTGAACTATCCAAAATTTTGGAGAATCTATTTGCCTGAAAAGATCTTTTCTCTGTACCAGGCGACAAATCTTGCTAACCCGGTTTTTAGATCCACTGCTGGCTCAAAACCAAGCTCGACTTTTGCCTTGCAAATGTCTGCATATGTTACAGGAACATCTCCAGGTTGGTCTGGAAGATACTTGCGTATAGCCTTAACGCCTGCTGCTTCTTCGATTCTCTCTATAAGCTCTGTGAGTGTAACTGGAGAAGAGCCTCCAAGGTTGTAGATTGCAAAAGGTTTTGGATTATCCAAAGCTTTGACTATTCCTCCAACAATGTCATCAATATAGGTGTAGTCTCGCCGTGACTGCCCATCGCCATAAACCTCAACCTCTTTGCCACTGAGAATCTTGCTAGTAAATTTGTGTATTCCCATTTCGGGACGCTGGCGTGGTCCATAAACGGTAAAGAATCTCAGGCAAGTTGCTGGTAAGCTGTAAAGGTGTGAATAGTTGAATACAAGAAGCTCACCAGATCTTTTTGTTGTGGCATAAGGAGATACAGGTTTTTCTATTGGGTCGTCTTCTGCGAAAGGTAGCTTGCTGTTGATTCCATAGACAGAAGAGGAGGAGGCAAAGACGAAGTTTGTAATAGGAAATTTTCTGCACAGTTCCAAAAGGTGAAGTGTACCTATAACATTGACCTCTTCATAGAGTAAAGGTGCAGAAAGTGATGGACGCACTCCTGCGCGTGCAGCTAGATGAACAACCTTTTCAGGTTTTTCAAGTTCGAATATTTCAGCAAGTTTTCGACTATCTCGGATGTCTGTTTGATAGAAATGTAGGTTTCCGTGTCTACTAACTTCAGCAAGATTGTTGCGTTTAATCTCTGGGTCATAGAAATCGTTCAGTTCATCTACTACAGCAACGCTTTCTCCACGTTTTAATAGATATTCTGAGAGGTGCGAGCCAATAAATCCCGCGCCACCTGTAACAAGCACCTTCATTTACAACTCCTTGTGCTATAATGTCCGGCAGTTTAAAGAAAGCATCCACTCGGTGCAACTTGCCTGAGCAGTAGAAAAAGAGAGTTTGCAAAAACCTTCTAGCTTTCAAATCCAGAAATTTGGGGAGATTTGATGAAACACAGTCATAGTCTTGCTGTGATGGAAGAGGAGATGCAGGCAAAGACTAAACGTCCATACCTATCAATTGTTATTCCACTCTACAATGAAGAAGAAAATATTGAGACTTTGCAAAAGAAGCTCGATGAATCGCTTGGCCGTATAGGGTCGGGCTACGAGATTATCTATGTTGATGATGGAAGCAAGGATCGTAGCTTTATTATTCTCAGTCGAATAGCAAAAGAAGACAAAAGAGTAAAAGTAATAAAGTTTCGTAAGAACTACGGTCAGACTGCTGCAATGTCGGCAGGTTTTGACGCAGCACAAGGCGATGTGATCATTCCTCTTGATGCAGATCTACAAAATGATCCTGCTGATATACCAAAGCTGCTTGAAAAGATAGATGAAGGGTATGATGTAGTAAGTGGTTGGCGCAAAAATCGCCAAGATAAATTCTGGTCAAGACAACTCCCTTCAGTAATGGCAAATCGCCTTATATCATCGATAACAGGTGTTCGTTTGCACGACTATGGTTGTAGTCTGAAAGCTTACAGAGCAGAGATAATCAAGAATGTAAAGCTGTATGGAGAGATGCATCGTTTTATTCCTGCATTTTCCGCACTTGAAGGGGGGTTGGTGACCGAGATAGCCGTCAATCATCACCCAAGGCTTGCAGGAAAAAGTAAGTATGGACTGTCAAGAACTTTTAAAGTTTTTCTAGACTTAATAGTTGTCAAGTTCTTTACAGACTACGCCAAAAAGCCTATTCATCTATTTGGTTCTCTAGGGTTACTGACCTTCTTTTTCGGTTTCTTGAGTGCAGCAATAGCTGTCCATCAAAAAATATTTAACAATGAAAGTTTTACAAGCAGTAGCTTCTTAGTTCTTGCCGTTGTCTTTTCTCTTTTTGCTCTGCAGTCTGTGCTGCTTGGCCTTCTGGGTGAAGTTGCTATCAGGACTCATCACGAATCTCAAGGAAAGAAGATCTATACTGTAGCCAAAACTGTCAACATAGAAGTTCTAAGTCAAGATAAAGAGTATTAGGAACATGCCTTTTTCACAACAAGAAGTTATTGAAACAGTGATGATGACCGAGATGGAGAATCTCGATATAAGAACTGTAACGCTTGGTCTATCTCTGCGTGATTGTGCTGATAGCTCTATTGAACGTGTATGCGAGAAGGCTGGTAGGAAGATCCGCACAGTGGCAGCACGTCTTGTTCCGGTAGTAGATGAGCTTGCCACAGAGTTTGGAATCCCTATAGCTAACAAACGAATTGCTGTTACCCCACTCTCTCTTGTTGGCGAAGCGTGTGACAATCCCGACTATGTTCGACTAGCAAAGGCTGTTGATGATGCAGCAAAAGATGTTGGTGTTGATTATCTGGGAGGCTTTTCAGCTCTTCTTCACAAAGGCATAACAGAAAGAGAAGCAATTTTTCTTGCCTCAATTCCTGAAGCTCTTTCTGTAACCGACAGACTTTGTGGCTCGGTGAATGTTGCAACTACACGTTCAGGGATAAACATGGATGCGATAGTAGAGATAGGAAGACTTCTTAAACTACTTGCAGAAAAGACGGCTGATCGTGGTGGCATAGGGTGTGCAAAGTTTGTAGTTTTTGCAAATGCTGTTGAAGACAACCCATTTATGGCTGGAGCTTTCTACGGAATAGGTGAGTCAGAATCTTCCATCAGTGTTGGTGTTAGTGGGCCAGGGGTAGTTGCTCACGCAGTGAAAGCAGCAGGTAATTGTGATCTAGGGAGTTTGGTAGAGATAGTTAAACGGACAGCATTCAAAATTACCAGAGTAGGAGAGCTTGTTGGGCGTGAAGCTGCGCGTCGCCTCAATCTACCTTTTGGAATTGTTGATCTAAGCCTTGCTCCAACACCTCTTGTAGGTGACAGTGTTGGTGAAATACTTGAAGCGATGGGTCTTGAGCGTTCTGGTGCTCCTGGATCGACTGCTGCTTTGGCACTACTTACTGATGCAGTAAAGAAGGGTGGTGCAATGGCATCAAGCTATGTTGGTGGTCTCAGTGGAGCTTTTATCCCAGTATCAGAAGACCATGCAATGATCTCGGCTGTAAAAGAAGGTGCGCTCAGCTTAGAAAAACTTGAAGCGATGACTTCGGTCTGTTCTGTTGGTTTGGATATGGTAGCAGTTCCTGGTAATACCTCAGCCGAAACTCTATCAGCAATCATTGCCGATGAGATAGCAATTGGAGTAATAAACAATAAAACTACTGCTGTCAGAATCATTCCCGTTCCAGGAAAAGATGTTGGCGAGATAGTCGAATTTGGTGGACTTTTAGGAAGTGCTCCTGTAATGCCTGTTAATCGCTTCTCTTCAGCAAAGTTTATTCTGAGAGGTGGAAGAATTCCCGCTCCTGTGCAGAGCATGAGAAACTAATTGATTTTTGCTTTCAATACACAAAGTAAATTTAGAAAACATTTCTAAAAGGTAAAAGTACAAATCACTTTCTCTACTGTACAGACCGTTTTCTCTGTTGTACAGATCGTCTTCTCTGTTGTACAGATCATCTTCTCTGTTGTACAGATCGCTTTCTCTGTTGTACAGACCGTCTTCTCTACTGTACAGATCGCTTTCTCTGTTGTACAGACCGTCTTCTCTGCTGTACAGATCATCTTCTCTGTTGTACAGATCGCTTTCTCTGTTGTACAGATCATCTTCTCTGTTGTACAGATCATCTTCTCTGTTGTACAGATTATCTTCTCTGTAGTAGCAAGTGCAAAAATAGGTTAAAAATGTTTTTAGACATTGATTTTTGTTTTAAGAGGTTTATTGATAAAAGACCTTATATAGACAAATATTTTAGTACGAGAAGATACCTGAAAGATTTGTGGATTATATATTTTAAGGCGAATGGGTATTAACCAATCCTTCTACAATTATTCCTAATCCATTTATGAAGTTGAATATTAGATGGATAGCATAGCTTGGCAGTAGTGATCTGGTATATGCACGTACTGTTGTTAGAAAAAAGCTAAGAGTAAATAGAGAAATAAGTATTCCCTGTGCAGGCCAATACTGTGGTACGTGAACAGCCAAGAAAAGTAATGACACAAAAAATATTGCTGGCCACATTCCATAACGCTTCTTCAATGCTGAGTAGAGGATTCCCCTGTAGATTATCTCTTCAGCAATAGGTGCACCAACGATGGCAACAAAAGCTGTTGCTATTCTTACACTCATACCTACTTGAAGCAGCTTGTCTAAATCTGTCTCTTGGTTGGGAAAGATTTGTGAAAGAGCTATAGAAATAGCTATTACCAGAATCGTTAGGCTTGATGCATGCCATACCTTAAATTTTGGATGCCAGTACCAGCCAACTGCATCAAAGAAGCTTTTACCATCAAGTGTGACCATATTATAGGTAGCAGCTATTGTAATCAACTGTGCAATAAATGTAGCAAAAATGAAGAAGAGGATGTAGTTCTGGTCTTTTATAAGCCCTTGGATCTCTACTTTGTGGCCAAGCATCGATTTTCCAGCAATCCAGATGAAAGAGCTAAGCAGGGAGGCTGCAATAATTAGGAAGACCGAAAGCCCCCACATCAGAAAAGCAGACCTGACACTCCAATATGGATTATCTGGGGTAGAACTTACATAATTCTGCTTGACCTGCTCTTGTTTAACATCTGTACAAGATGTACAGATTTCGCAATCACCTAGATAAGTGTTACATTTAGGACACCGATACTGGTAAGTTATAGTCATTACTCTACTTTCTTTCCTGCCTTAGAAGTCTGTCTGTTGCCAAAAGACCTATTATGGTCTTTGCATCTTTTATCTCTCCACTGTAGATCATTTCACAGGCTCTATCAAATGGTAGATAGATAACTTCTAGCTCTTCGTCAAAGTCTGGACGGCTCTCTACAGCCTTCAATTCACGG
>JAEUQL010000275.1:0-1697 GCA_016789295.1 Blastocatellia bacterium
CATCCCTTTCCCTTTTGTTCGCAGATATCTACCATAACTTTCTATTGTTAAATCCTCTGGTTGATAGGAACATATGCTATGAGGATCTATTTCTCGTTCAAACTCCTGCTTTTTTCTTTGCTTATCTTTCCGACTGAGAAATCGCGGCATTCTTGGCTTGAGTGGTGCATTTGGATTCATCCTAACTTTGTGTATAAATGGTGATATATCTTCGGCACGAAGTTCTATGGTTTCTAACTCACTTATACTCTTTTGTGGTTCATAATAAGTTCCCATCTCCCACATACGGTAACAGAAATGTGAGTTGATACAACCACGGCCAGCAACCAGAGTTTCATAGAAATCAGGTAGAAGCATACCCTTGGTGTGTGCATACTTGCGGGCAAAGTTCTTAAGTAGAAAAAGCTGTTGTGGGTTGAGTCGATCCCCTATCTCCTGCTCATAGTAAGCTCTACACCAAAGCATGTATCTAGTCAGTATTTCATTGCGATCACCATCCAAAGCTGTCGAAGCTATATCCTTATGAGCACGCACTGCTAATTGTTGAACTGTGTCTGGTTTGTGGCCTTCTATCACTTTGAAAGCTTGTTTTGTAGCAGCTATTGTTCCAGAACCAAGTTTGTCAAAAGCATCTTCTTGATTATCTGTTGAAGAAACCTCTCTCTCATCTGCTATACCCCTTCTTTGAAGCTCATAAACAGAAGTCAGAAATGGAAAGCTTCCCATAATCTCACCCAAAGAAGTTGGACTCAAATTGTAAAGTCTAGCACTTGGGCGTGTCTCTTCTGGCTTCTTCTGATTTTCCAGAAGCAGTTGCTCTTTGAGTCCTCTTAGATGTGCCAGTCCACACAGAACCAGAATAGGCTTTCCACTTTTGAGCCTACCACTCCAAGAAAGCTTCCTTTCAAGCTCGTGTAAATGATAGGCCATTGCTGCTTCTCGTTCTATATCTTCTTTGAGTCTTACCCAAGAAGGACGCTCAAGTAGCATTTCACAATATTTTTTATGACCAATATAATATAGAGAGTATGTGTCAGGCATAGGATCATAAACTTGCGGGTAGTCAGCCACAAGGTCTACACAACGCAACTCAATGCCTGCTTCTATTGCCCTTCTAGCAACTTCAACAAAAGGATCTACTGGCTCAATACGAACATAATTTTTCGTCTTTTCGCCATAAAGCAGAACAGATATCTTTGGAAGACGGCCTATCGCCTTGACTATTAGATCCTGCAAGAGAAATGGATACTCGACACCAACTCCACAGGGTTCTAATTGCTGAAATGCTACTTGTGCAGCAATTGCAAACTCATAAGAGTAGTGGACAACTGGCAACAACGCAAAATTGCCTACTTGCTCAATAAAAAGCTCACTCTTTTTCATACTACTATCTCAAAAAGCTAATCAGCATACCTGAAAGCAGTCTCACCAAGAACTCTCACTATTGCTTCGTGCATCAGCTCTTTGTAGTCTGAAGGACCAAAACTGAGCCTTTTTGCAACATATCGAGCAATATTTATCCCATCGCGCACTGTATAAGGCTCATCGGCTATGTGGCAACGAGAAAGAAAGTCTGCCACATAGCTGAGAATCTTCTCATCAACAAAGGGGAGATTTTCTCTTAAAATTGCTAGCTCTTCATCCCGCTCTGGAAAATCTATGTAGATCTGCGGTTGAAGACGAGAGTGTATATATTC
>JAEUQL010000275.1:1707-5572 GCA_016789295.1 Blastocatellia bacterium
AAAGTACTTGCATCATCATTCATGGTGGCTACAATGCGAAACTCTGGACTGGCTTTAACTTTTATACCAGCAACTATTGACTCTATGTAGCGGCGTGTGTCGAGTAATGGTGCAAGAGAAGCCCAAGATTTTTCTGACATTCTATTACCTTCATCTAGTATTGCTACTCCACCTGTTATCATTGCTGTAACAATTGGACTTGCAACATACTGTATTTTTCTATCTTCTCCTATTACAGGCGTGATCAGAAGGTCTTCTGGACGGGTGTCCATAGTGGCTTGAAACAGATAAACTTCTTTTCCAAGCATCTTGGCTGCTGCATAAGCCAGTGTAGTTTTGCCAACACCAGGCTTTCCTATCAAACGCGGTGAAAGTGGTACATCGCGCTCATCTACAAGCTTCCAACAGGCGTGTAGCTGTAAGATCAACTCTTGCTGCCCTATCCACCTCATCGCAAGCTCGTCTGGGTGAGCAAGGTAGATCTCTATTCCATCTATCTCAAAAACTCTACGACCTGTGCTTTTATCTCTTTTGCTCTCTTTCATATACCAATCTCCGTAATCAGATCTCAAAAAAGAGGTACAGACTATTTTCCGTACCTCTTGGGTATAAGGCAAGTATTGAAAGTCGATCTATTACGGACAGGCTAAACCTACTTAATATACTTGATTTGTTAGGTTAAAAACATTAAAAACTATTAATTCACAAAGCAATATTATGGTGTAAGACTGGTTCTAACAAGATTAGAACTAGCTCTTGAAAGAATTTTTCCTTGTTTATCAAATAGCTCACCGATAGCATTGATTACCTGCTTGCCCTCACGAATGATTCTTGACTTAGCAACTACTTTATCACCTTTTTTCGCACTACTGAGAAAATCTATGCTCAAATTTGTTGAAAGATAGTAGAAATCTTTTCCAAGAGCAAAGACTGTCATCCCTATCACTTCATCAAGTATTGCTGCGTGTATTCCACCGTGAAGTACACCAGCAGGGTTTGTCATCTCTTCACGAATGAGAAACTCAACACTAAACTCACCTTCTTTGACTTCGCGTATTACACCACCTAACCAACGAGAAAAAGGTGGCATTTCTTTGCTTCCTTCTTTATCTATCATTGCTCTAAAATAGTTTAAGCGTTCTGCTTTCAGATCCATTCTCTTCTCCTAATAAGTCAAGCTTTGAGTCCGTTAGTAACGGTTTCAATAACGTGCTCGATCAACCTGTTTCTGTCTATCCATGGAAAGTCCGGGTGAACTATTAAAAGTGAGGTTATTCCATGAATAGCAGCCCAAAGCCCTTGTGAGATCATCGTCGTGTCTTGATCACGAAATATCTTCTGCTTAATACATTCCTCAACTATTGATTTGACTACTTCAAAAGTTCTATGCCCCATTGAGTCATTGCTGTAGTGGTCTGGATCATCTGGATGTTCAGGGTGAACCATAAAGGAGACACGATAATGGTTTGGGTGTTTTATACCAAACTCTATATATGCATGAAGTCCCTTTTTTAGGCAGTCTAAAGGGCTACTACACTCTTTTTTAAGAGCCTCAAAACGAGAAAGGAGCCTTGAAAAGTTTTCCTCACAAAGACAGCGAAGCAATTCACTCTTGTCTTCAAAGTATAGATAGATCGTTGTAGGAGAATAGTCTATCTTTTCAGCTATTTTGCGCATTGATACATTTTCGTATCCTTCCTTGGCAAAGAGTTCGCGTGCAGCATTGAGTATTTCTTGACGCAGAATCTCTTTTTGACGCTCTCTCCTCTCTTTTACTCCCATAATTTCACTTCCCCACCCAAATCTTTTAATCGAGACGTAGTATAAACTTTAGTTTTGGAGTCTGAGCCTCTAGCTCGAATGTTGAAAATAGTTTTTGATTAACAGTGTTAAGTCTAAATGAGTGCCCATTCAGTGTCAAGGTGTCAACCTGTTGGTTGTATAATGGCAAAAACCAGACTTTTTATTAAAAGGCTTGCAGAATGAAACTATTTGATGAAAAGCGCGACTCTCCTCCTAGTTTCAAGCGACTCCTGTTGTTTTGTGTATTAACAACTACTGTTCTTTTTCTACTATACGAGCTGTTTGATCGCTTTTTTACAGGTAATGGAGAGACTATAGATACAAAAGTCATCTATAGTCTCCGTCTACTGCGACAACTTTCGATTGCTACTACAGCAACAGCAGTAATAACTACTCTATTACTAGTTTACCTTAATCAACCATCTTCATTTTTTCTAAAAAAAAATCTTAAAAGAGTAGATCTAAAGATAAAAATTATGCTTCCAATGGTCATTTCAACAGTTCTTCCTGTTGCTACCATAGGAATATTTGCAATATCGCAAATACAAGAATCTCTACTTGAAAAAGAGATACAAAAGATTCTTTTTGAAACCCGTTCTCGTACACGCCCATTGGAAGAATTTCTTAGAAATACCCAAAAAGACCTTCTTTTTTTGAGTCAGACCAACTCACTCAAGAATTTTGTAACAAAACAAGATCCATTAAGCATAGAAAGCATTGAGCAAGAATTTAAGATTTTTTGTCAAGCAGATCGTACCCACTACAATATATCTTACCTCGACAAGTATGGAACAAAAGTAGTCAGTTTTAATTCTGCCTTGCAAAACGATCCTAAAACCAATAATCTCTCAAAGCTTCTAGAGCAGACTCTCAATCTTGAAACGGGTCAGATATATGTTTCTAATCTAGAAGTATTTAATAGCACTATTAAATACTCAACTCCTATCAATGAAAGTAATTCTAGAGGAGTTCTTCTTATCGAAGTACCTCAAGACTATCTTCTCTCTCTACTCTATCCTCTTCCACCAGAAACAGAAGCTTGGTTAGTAGATGAAAGAGGTTATTATGTAGGCTATATTGGAACTTCAAACGATAAAAGGCAGATGTACAAGTCAGACAGACACTTAAGTGCAGACTTTACTGATAGTGAAATTAGAAAACTACTAAAATCTTCTATAAACAACCCCAACTTCTCGCAGGTTCTTAAACTCTCTAACACCTATATAACTACAGCAGAAATAGAATATGGCCAAGGTAGCTTCGATAGGCGTTTTATCTTCATGCTCTCCTATCCAGAACAACAGATAACTACTCCATTTAAAAACCTAACTCTTTTTCTCTCTTCTATGATGCTCATACTCATACTTGTAATAATTGCTACTACTGCAGCTATAGGTCTTTTTGTAGCCAAATATCTCACACATCCTGTAAAAAGTCTGCAGATAGCCACACACGAAATAGCTGTAGGCAACTTACAGAAAATGGTTGAAGTAGAAACAGGAGATGAGATCGAAGAGTTAGCAAGAGACTTCAATTCAATGACTCAAAAACTGCTTGCGTCGAACCAACAATTGGCCAACTGGAATGCAAAGCTTGAAGAAGAGGTAGCAAAACAGACTGAACACCTAAGACAATTACAACTAGGACTTGCTCGTGCAGACAAACTTACTTCTATAGGTCAAATGACCGCAGGTATAATGCACGAAATCGGTAATCCACTTGCTGCAATCAAGACTAAAATTCAAGTAGCAGAAGATGACCCAGTCTACAACCTAGAGTCTCGCCAACTGATGTCTGAGCTGCTTTTTGAAGTAGACCGTTTAGCACTTTTTTTGCGTTCTTTTTCGCGTCTTTCCAGAATAGATATATCTGAAAAGAGTTTGATCTCTCTAATAGAAGTAGTGGAAAGTGTAGCGAGTCTTTTAAGCTCTGAACTTAAGAGGCGTTGCTTAAATCTGCTGGTCGAAACTGTGGGGGAGACTCCAAAAGTATATGCAGACGCCAACAAACTGCGTCAAGTCTTTATTAACCTGATACTTAATGCTGCTGAAGCATCTGCTAA
>JAEUQL010000276.1 GCA_016789295.1 Blastocatellia bacterium
TATGTTCTATTTTTGTTATTACTTTTTCTAACTCTTCGATTTTACTACGGCACTCTTTTTTTGCTTGTTTCTCAATAAGCACACTACATTCATTATTATTCCAACTTTTTTTTTGTGTAATTAATTCAGGATGAATAGTATAGCCTGGAGAGTAAGGGTAAGGTACAACCCCTAAATCCGTTTCTGATAAATCTATGTTGCGAATCAGAAAATGGTTTTCTAAGCTAAAATTTTCGTTAGCTGCTAAGTTAAAAGAAGTTGTGAAATGGTGTCCACCACTAGATGGATGCCATATGATCTCTATATCATTATAAGCTTCCTGTTCAGTATAAGGTTCTTGTTCAGTATAAGGTTCTGTTGTTAGCTGAGATTGTTCATACTCGTTTTGTCGTTCTACAGTTCTATATTTTGTTACAGTTTTGTACCTTGTTACAGTTCTGTATTTTGTTATAGTTCTTCTTTCTGAGTATCTTCCATACCAAGAACAATAAGCTGTTACTTCAGCAACCCAGCTTGGAAGATATCCGCTTGTAAATTCGACCTGTAAGGTATCTGAATTTGGTAATGCTATTGGATCTTGTTTAAACTCTTCTGAAACTTTCAGTTTTACACCATGCAAAGAGAATTTCGGTTTATAGTGATGAACCTGGAATGATGCGTTTGGAAGGTCTTTAAGATGATCAAATTCTGGTTTGGGCTGTTGAAAAAGATAAGGACTATTACAGAAATCACATTTTATAGAAGAATCATTAGGCAAAACCTCCACCGGTGCCCCACAAAATTGGCATTTAGTATTTACTAAGTAAGGCTTGGACATATCACTCCTTATGACTTATACTATACTCTGATCTAACTATTTAGAGATTAAATAATAAGAGTAATCTTAGTAAAGTCAATAGATATTTTAAAAGTTTTATAAACTATAAAAGTTTTACTACAAGCTATAAATGAATCAAGTTATCTGAAGATATATCAGCAAAGCAAAACACTATTTTATTCAATATATTTAACGAAAAGGAAAATTATTGCTGGAATGAAAAGTTCTTAAACAGAATGAGGCATGTCAAAAAAATTAGCTGAACCTTATAACTATTTTAATGAGCGTATAGAGTTGAAAAGAGACTTTGCTAATTTCAGGGGATTTTTAGCCAGTAAGAGTGATGATGAGCCAAGTATTAATGGAATTTGGTGCAGTTGGCAACTTTTAACCGATAACCGATCTTAGCTCACATTACAATCTCTTCAAACTTGTGGGTAATAGAAAGCCCTAAAGACATGGGCTTTCCTGAGCAAGACTTATAAACTAAATTTGTGAGTACTTTTGAGCAACAGCTTGGAAATTGTCAATTTTTCGGAATTAAAAGCTTGACAGAAAAAAGCAAAATGACTAAATTAGCCCAGCCTGTTAATTAAAATAGAAGATTGGGCGGTTAGCTCAGCGGTAGAGCATCGGTCTTACAAACCGGGGGTCACTGGTTCGAATCCAGTATCGCCCATCCAAAAAAAGCAGCCTTCGAGGCTGCTTTTTCGTTTTATAGGTCTGTTTTATAGCATAGCCAACCTCTATAATCTCTTCATCAAGTCCAATCGAGCTTGGGGGTAGGCTATGCGTCTATTTGATATAGTTCACAGCTTTCGTGCAAGAATCTCGCTTATACTCATCTTGACTCTTGTTGCTACATCGGCAGTCCTCTACAAACTAAACCAAAGAGCAGAGAGCAATATTGTTGAAGAAGTAGATCAACAAAGACGCGACCTTGCCGACGCCATAGATATTGCCCAGCAGTCGCTTTCAAGCTCACAATGGCTACGAGACTTTCTCAAAAGACGCCGTTCGCAACAGAAACAAGAATCGAGTGTAAAGCGGATACTTGTAGTCAACCATCAAGGTACTATAGAGGATAGTTCCAACGAAGAAGATATTGGTAAGTCGTTCAACTCTCTTGGCTACGGATCTTATGTGCAAGAGAGTAAGAAGAACGGCAATAATCACACCTCGCACTCCCGTTTGCAGACTGTAAACAGCATGCTCAAGATATATGTTTTTGACGTGCAGACCAGCACAGGCCCACTCGATCTGATCATTGTCTTTTCAGCCGAGAATCTGCCAAAACTTCTACACGAATCATCTATAAACCGACTTTTGACTACAGGAAGTGTGCTCTTTCTCTCTGTATTTATCTCGTTACTGCTAATACTTGGTTTTACTCGCCCTGTCACTACTCTAGTAGAAGCAGCCAAGCGTATAGCGTCTGGTGACTTCGATGTACAACTCTCTACAAAAAGACGCGACGAGATAGGCAAGTTGATAATGGTTTTTAATGAAATGGTGGTAGGGCTACGCGAGAGGCGTGAACTCGAAGAACGCCTTCACAGAGCAGAGCAGTCTGCTATTGTTGGTAGACTCGCATCTGGAATTGCTCACGAAGTCAAAAATCCACTCAACTACATATCTTTAACCATTGACTACTTGCGCAGTAAATTTGCCCCTTCAGACGAGGTTTTGAAAGACCGCTTCTGTGAAAAGATCGATGGCATAAAAGATGAGATAAAGCGGCTTGATAGACTTATCAGAAACTTTCTTACCTATGGCCGACCGCTCAACCTCAATCCAAAACTTGTCTCCTTAAGAGAAGTTTTGAGTTCTATACTTGCACTCTCTGCCGATCAAGCAGAACAACAACTAATAAAACTCAGTCTTGATAAAGAGACAGAAATACCACCAGTCGAGGCCGACATAGAAAGGTTAAAAAGCTGCTTCTCCAATCTGGTACTCAATGCACAACAGGCAATGCCAGATGGAGGAGAATTGAGCATCTCTTTCTTGTGTAGAAATGGTGGTGTGGAAGTAGCTATTGAAGACACTGGCACTGGAATTAGTCCAGAAAACATTGAAAAGATCTTTGAGCCATACTTTTCAACAAAAGAGACAGGTACTGGACTTGGTCTTGCCTTAGTCAAACGCATAATAGAAGGGCATGGAGGAGAGATAAGAGTTGAAAGTTGTCTAGGTAAAGGAACAAAGTTCTTTGTCTGGCTACCAGTAGAAGCAAAGATACAGGAGCGAGCATCTGCTCCTTCTCAGATCAGACAGCTTGAATCGATTCCGGCACTCTAAAGTGTAAACTTTCATTTACTACTGTAACTGGTAGTAAATAGAGGAGGTTAAAGAAGTATGTAGGTACTTTAGAAGTGTATCAGTTACCACACCAGTCATCACCTTGACATTAAATGATGGCAAGATGTAAGTTAGATATTTCCAAACTGGTATTTCCGCCAGAAAATGAAGAAGATGTGAGGAGTTTGTATGAAAGACGCAGTCATCATAAGTGCCGTGCGCACACCTGTAGGTAAATTTCAAGGCAGTCTTAAAGACTTCAAAGCCCAAGAGCTAGGTGCAAGGGTTGTACGTGCTGCTCTGGAAAGAGCTGGTCTAGAATCGACAGAGATAGACGAAGTGATCATGGGCAATGTTATCAGTGCAGGTCTTGGACAAAATCCAGCTAGGCAAGCAGCAATACACGCCGGCCTTCCTCCATCGGTTTCAGCTTTGACCATAAATAAAGTTTGTGGCTCTGGCCTCAAGTCTGCGATGCTTGCTGCCCAAGCAATACAGACTGGAGACTGCGAAGTTGTGATAGCTGGTGGTATGGAATCGATGACAAACGTCCCTTACCTTGTACCCAAAGCACGCGACGGCTATCGTCTCGGTCACGGCCAAGTTCTAGATGCTGTTATCCAAGATGGTCTCTGGTGTCCATTTGAAAATTGGCACATGGGAAGCAGCGCGGAATTTGTTGCAAATGAGTACAAGATCTCACGCCAAGAACAGGATGCTTTTGCTGCCAATTCTCATTACAAAGCTGTTCAAGCCCAAAAACACGGGCGTTTTGATGAAGAGATACTTGCAATAGAGATCCCACAAAAGAAAGGTGCAACACTCACTTTCAAACTCGATGAGTCTGTACGTGAAGACACAACGGTCGAAAGCTTGGCAAAACTTAAACCTGCTTTTGATCCTAAAGGGAGTGTAACAGCAGGCAATGCACCAGGTATAAACGATGGTGCTGCTGCTGTAGCAGTCGTCAGCAGTAGTTTTGCAGCTTCGCGGGGCAGCAAAGTTATGGCTAGGATAGTTGGTCAAGCAGTTGGAGGCGTAGAGCCAAAACGGATAATGATGGCTCCTGTAGTTGCAGTCAACAAGCTTTTTAGCAAGATAGGCTGGAAGAATTCTGACGTTGATCTTTATGAATTGAACGAAGCTTTTTCGGTTCAAGCTATGGCTGTAACTCGTGAGCTTGAACTCGACCCAGAAAAAGTCAATGTAAATGGTGGAGCTGTAGCCATAGGACATCCCATAGGTGCTAGCGGTGCACGCTGTCTAGTAACGCTTCTTTATGAAATGCAACGTCGTGATGCCAAACGAGGAGTAGTTGCCCTCTGCCTTGGTGGTGGAAATGCTGTAGCTATGGCGGTGGAGAGATAGACATGCAGATAACTACTTTTGGCGTGATCGGTTCTGGCACTATGGGTTCAGGGATTGCTCAAGTAGCAGCTCGTACTGGTAACTTCTCTGTCTTTCTTTGTGACATACGCGATGAACTGCTCGAACGAGCCAAGCATACCATCTCTTCCAGTTTGCAAAGAGACGTAGACAAAGACCGTCTCTCGGCTGAAGCCAAAGAAGAGATAATAGGCCGTATACAGATGACTACAGACCTGAAGGCTCTTAAAGAAGCAGATTTTGTAGTAGAAGCTATAACAGAAGACCTAAAAACAAAGACAGAACTTTTCTCTAACCTCGATAGTATGTTGAGACCTGAAGTGATCATCTCGTCCAACACTTCCTCTATCTCTATAACTAAGCTTGCTGCCGCTACTGCAAGACCAGACCGCGTAATAGGTATGCACTTTATGAATCCTGTTCCAGTAATGAAACTGGTAGAACTCATACGCGGCATAGCTACTTCTGATGAAACTTTTCAGAATGTTAAAGTACTAGCCGAAAGGCTGGGCAAAACAGCTATTGAAGTCAATGATGCTCCAGGCTTTGTGTCAAATCGTATCTTGATGCCTATGATCAACGAAGCTATCTTTGCTCTCTACGAAGGCGTAGGAACACCAGAGGCTATAGACGAGATAATGAAACTTGGCATGCGTCACCCTATGGGACCGCTTCAACTAGCCGATTTTATTGGTCTTGACGTATGTTTGGCTATAATGAACGTCTTATACGAAGGGTTTAACGATCCAAAATACCGACCATGCCCATTGCTGAAAAAATATGTTGATGCTGGATGGTTTGGTTGTAAGAGTGGAAGGGGCTTTTACAAATACTAATGATCTTGTGTCAGAACTGTAAAACACCTAATAATGCAAGTCGCCAGAACTGTTCACGCTGTGGTACAAGATTGATGATGATCACAGTTAGGGGTATGAACCAAGATAGTGGTCTTGGTAATACCCTTGAAGAACATCTGCTTGAGCGTATCAGTATGCTTGAATACCTCTTGTCAAGAATGCAGGAGCGTTTTGAGCGTCTGCTCGACTTGATGCACAGACACGCCA